>JBCDFK010000181.1:0-5264 GCA_039178065.1 Pseudomonadota bacterium
ATAATACGCGGGCCTGTCACATACTCACCCCACTCAGCAGTGTTTGAGATTGAGTAGTTCATGTTCGCTATGCCGCCTTCATAAATTAGGTCAACGATCAACTTCACTTCATGCAGACACTCGAAATATGCCATTTCTGGTGCGTAACCGGCTTCTGTAAGCACTTCAAAGCCAGCACGGATGAGTTCAACCAAGCCACCGCAAAGAACAGCTTGTTCACCAAATAGGTCAGTTTCGCACTCTTCCTGGAATGTGGTTTCGATAACGCCAGAACGTCCGCCACCAACACCGCATGCGTATGAAAGAGCAAGATCATGGGCGTTTCCAGATGCATCCTGATGGATTGCAATAAGACATGGAACACCGCCGCCCTTCTGATATTCGCCACGAACTGTATGGCCAGGGCCTTTAGGTGCGATCATGACAACATCGATGTTCTTAGTCGGTTCAATGAGACCAAAATGAACGTTCAGGCCATGCGCAAATGCAATAGCAGCGCCATCACGAATATTTGCTTCAACATGTTCTTTGTAGATGCCCGCTTGAAGTTCATCAGGTGTTGCCATCATCATCAGGTCTGCCCAAGCTGAGCCTTCAGCAACACTCATCACTTGAAAGCCGTCAGCTTCAGCTTTCAAAGCTGTTGTCGAACCTTCACGCAAAGCGATGCGCACATTTTCAGCACCTGAATCTTTCAGGTTCATGGCATGGGCACGGCCCTGCGAGCCGTAACCAATAATCAGAACATTTTTGCCTTTGATGAGATTTAGGTCTGCATCGCGGTCGTAATATACGCGCATTGTCGTCTCCCGAGTAAAATTGAAATTGTTAAAGTCAGTTCAACCTGTCTTTGGAATAAAGAAGGTAAAATTTATCAATGGCCGCAACCGTATGTTCACGTTGTGCGATTTCGTCCCGCATTGCCGGGACCGTCTCGCCCAGCAACATCCGAACATGAAAATCACCCATGATCAGACCGTATAATGTATCAAACGCTTCCGCGCGGTCATCAAATCTAAGCACACCCGCCAATTGGCCGGACTGTAAGAGCACCATCGCGCGTTCACGCACAACGTTTCGGCCGCGTTCAATCAAAAGGTTAGACAACGGCGAGCCATCATTACTCGCCTGCCCTATTGCAAGACGATTGAGTGCAAGTGACGTTTTTCCTGAAAGAACCGACAAAAGATCACTCGCGAAAGTTTCGAGTTCAGAACGAAACGCTTCTGCAGATTGTGATGGCCCACCAAGGCGCGCCGAAACGCGAACTTTAGAGGCCTGATAAGTGATCATAGCAGCAAGAATACCGTCTCGATCACCGAACCATTTGTAGAGGCTCTCTTTTGAACAATTGGCCGCGCGAGCAATGCCGGCAGTCGTGATGGCTTTCTCGCCACCATCGACTAAGAGTCGAAGTGCAGATTCAAGCACAGCCATCTGCCGTTCTGTGAAATCTGTTTCGATAAATGTTTCTGAATGCGTGTTCATAGACAATCATGTACCGTACGGTACGGTACATCGTCAAGCAAATTTTCTACCGTTTTTAGACAAACGATTTAGTTGGGTCTTTGTGCGTTACGCTTTTTCTCTTCTAAACGTCTGAGCAAATCCTGAGCACGTGCCTTTGCTTCGGCCTGCCCACGTTGTGCATCTTGGTGCTCAACTGCTTTGCGCATGCGTTCTTTAGAAGCTTTTTTCTCAAAGAATTTTTTCAGCATTTGGCGAATTCCGTTTCAGCCAAGCTAAACCGAATCCATAAAAAGATTCTAAACTGGTTTGCGAGTCGGCATTGCAGCAAAACCAGGTAGTTCTGGATCCATCCTGTCCCATTTTTGGCCACTTGAAGCAAAGACAATCCGCTCGGGTTCAAACACAGACGGGTCATCCATGGAGCCAACGAGCACATAGATCACTCGGTCATAGTAGCTGTTCCTATTAAACAGCGGCGCACCGCATTCACCGCAGAAATGGTGGGTGACCGTATGGTCGTTTTCAGCATCGTAGCTGAAGGTTTTAAGTGATCCCTCGAGTGTAAATGCATCTTCGGGAAAGATCATTATTGATGCATGGCCAGCGCCCGTCAGCTTTTGGCACTCAACACACTGGCACTGCACCTGAAATTTGGGAACGCCATCAATCTGATATGAAATGTCGCCGCATCTGCAGCCGCCACTAATCCTCATCGCCCTGCCCTAGCGCCTTGAGAAAGTTCTTCACTGCTCCGGCATAGCCATATTCTAGTGCCTCGGCGGTCAATCCGTGGCCTATGGAAACCTCAGCCAAGTTCGGTACGTGCTCTATCAGCAATGGGACATTTGCAACGGTCAAATCATGGCCCGCATTCACACCCATGCCCGCTGAGCGGGCAAAGCCTGCAGTGGTTCCTAGCATTTTTGCCTGATGGAGAGCTTCTTTCGGGTCATCATAGCAACCACCATATGGGCCAGTGTAAAGCTCAACGCGCTCGGCTCCTGTTTCCTTCGCCCTAGCAATCATATCAACCGAAGCATCGGGATCGCAAAACAGCGACACGCGAAATCCATTGCCTTTGAGCCTTTCGACTGCATTTGTCAGAAAATTCCCCTTGCCCAGAAAATCCCAGCCATGATCGGATGTTGCTTGCGCTGGATCATCAGGCACCAAGGTCACTTGCTCAGGTTGATGAAGTTCGACCAAATCCAAGAACGCGTCGCTCGGATAACCTTCCATATTAAACTCAGCACTTGGAAACTCGTCATCAATCAGCGCCCGCAACGGCGCTAGATCAGAATTCCGCACGTGGCGCTGATCAGGTCTTGGATGCACCGTGATACCATGCGCACCCGCATCAAGCGCAATCCGCGACAGATTCGCAACATCGGGCCAAGGCAGATCGCGACGATTTCTAAGCAGCGCTACCGCGTTGACATTGACAGACAATTTGGTGGTCATTGAAGTTTGATCCAAGTCATATTTTAGTTGGTCTTAATGTGTACCATCGCCACAATGAAAGACGAATCTTTTTACTGGCGCATATGATCATAGGATGGAGAGAAATGTCGATGGGTAACAATGGCGGCCATATCAAAGAAATTCCAACCGATCGAAACAATCTAGTTGCCTATTCAATCGATGGGCACATGACTGCCGATGACATAACTTCGGTGTATACCGAGCTACTAGCTATCTATAAACAGCACGAAAAAATTGACCTGCTTGTCAAATTTGAGAATTTCGACGGCTTTGATTGGAGTGCGGTATTCACCGACACCACATATGCCGCCAAGACACAGTCGCTCGATCATATCAGGCGATATGCCATTGTGGGCGCTCCCAGCTGGATGAGCACAATCGCAACGGCATTCAACCCTCTCTTCGCAATGGAACTTAAGGCATTTGAACAGAATGAAGAAGACGAAGCGTGGGCTTGGCTGGAAGAAAATTCTTAGAAAACACGATTTTACGTCAGCTCACTTGACGATTATTATTCTCTCGGCCGCACGTGTAATCGCAGTGTAGAGCCAACGGTCACGCATATCTCGAAATGCCCAACTTTCATCAAAAAGCACGACACTGTCCCATTGGGAGCCCTGCGCCTTATGAACCGTGAGCGCATATCCGTAATCAAAATCATCAAAGCGTTTTTTGAGTTGCCAAGGAATATCATCGTCGGGGCTGTCAAATACAGCCTTGAGCAACTTTATCTTGGCTGCACCGCGATCATTGTCTCCATCGTCAGGAGAAACCAACAGATTGATGCCTGGTTTTGTAGTCTGCTTTGATGCAGTCATCACCTTCCATAAGGAACCGTTCAGCAATCCTTTGCTGGGATCGTTCCGCAAACACACCAATTTGTCGCCCGATTGGGGATATTGCGCTGAAAATCCCTTTAGCTCACGTAGGCGCTGATTATATCTCCGCCGTGTCTTGTTAATGCCGAGCAAAACCTGGTCAGCGGCCAGCACTTCATCTGTATCAACTTCTGCTTTTGAGATGATCTTTGCCGTAGGTCCATAGTCTCCATGCATGATCTCAGAACCGCTTCGGACATCCATAGCTAACCGAATTATAGGATTTTCTGCGGCTTGTCGGTGAATTTCCGTGAGCAAAAAATCTGGATGCGCGTCGGTAAAAAAACCACCACCGGAAATTGGTGGTAATTGACCGGGGTCACCCAAAACCAATACGGGCGTGCCAAAACTCAGAAGGTCACGTCCTAAATCTTCATCAACCATGGAACACTCGTCCACAATCACCAGCTTCGCCTTGGCGATATCGGATGATCGATTGAGCGAAAACGTCGGTGCCATACCGGTCTTACCGGTAACTGCATCTTCGCGTTCTTCTTCACCACGCGGTCGATAGATAAGCGAGTGTATAGTTTTAGCGTTGGATGCGCCTTTGGCGCGCATTACCTGCGCAGCCTTTCCCGTAAACGCCGCAAATTGCACGTTGCCATCTACGCCTTCAGCAAAATGGCGCGCCAGCGTGGTCTTACCTGTTCCAGCATAGCCAAATAGGCGAAACACTTGGCTGTCACCGCGTTTGAGCCAATCTGAAACGGCTTTCAGCGCGTCATCTTGTTGTGGTGAAAAATCCATCAATCACGCATAAGAGATTCGTGTCGCTGCGCAAACGGCAAATCGTTTGATTATTGCCATCAGACTTATCGACTTCATGCGCTGAGGTTTTAATTCTAGTTGGTAATATCCTTGACGACATAATGCCTGTCTATGCCAGCAGAGATTTCCGCCCATGGAGAAGCGCCTGCCCGCTTCTGATGAAAATCAAATGCAGCGCGCCCGGTAAAGATTTCAAAGACATTGAAACGACCCTCAATGGCTTTATCTGCCGTAACATCAAAATACAGACATCCTACCTCAGCGCGGGTTAGCGCGATGTGTTGCTCCAACGCATCTTGTATTGAAGCTATGCGTTCAGCAGGCACTTCGATATAGCCTTCGAGCACGACATTGCCTACAGAAGTTGTAGGTATCGCCAACATCACTCGACCTCAGGGCCACGCGCCATTGCCGCTACACCAGTACGGCAAACTTCTACCAAGCCCAGCGGCGCCATAATCGAGATGAATTGCTCGATTTTAGCGGTCCGGCCTGTCACATCAAAGATGAAATGATCCACATTTGCATCGATCACATTGGCTTTAAATGCATCAGCAAGACGTAGTGCTTCCAGGCGTGCATCACCTTTGGCAACGACCTTTAGCATCGCCAGCTCACGCTCTAGCGGCTTTTCGTAGCCTTTCTGCGCGGCGACAACCGTCA
>JBCDFK010000182.1:0-5259 GCA_039178065.1 Pseudomonadota bacterium
CCGTGGATACGATCATTTCCTGTTCTTCACTCAATCCAAAATTCATGTGTGCAACTCCGGTTTGGGCAAGCTGGCTTGCGCGGTAACAAGCTCTGCCAATCGATCAGCCACGCTTGGCAGCGGCTCACATGAACGGCGGGTCTGTAGACTAACGTGAATGAGAAGTTGTTTGCAGGTGGCAACATTTTCGCCGAGGCTGTTTTTCATCTCATGGAACAAACGAAGCTTCTTGCCCGCACCTTCCACCAAATGTGTCACGCAGTGAACGTGATCTCCCGCATGACACTCGATCAAAAACTGAGTTTGCGTTTCTACCGTGAAATAGGAGTGTCCATTTTGGATATAGTTTTCATCCGCACCGATAAGCGCCATCACGGCATCGGCGGCATCTGAGAATACTTGTCCATATCGGCTTTCATTCATGTGGCCATTATAATCTGTCCAATCGATTGGAACGACACGCTCAACGGTTATGAGCCTTTGCTCAATATCACGATCATTTTTGGCACTGATGGCTTTGTCATGATTAGAAAGCAGCGAGCCTGAGGCCCAATCTCGGCCTTTCAGTGCACGCATCATTGCAACTAAATTATCGTCGCGAATGCGCTCCAATTCACGAATGGAATATTGACCCGATTGAGCATCGGATTGGCTAGAGATTTTTTGCACCAATTCATCGGTGAGATCAGGCACATCCATTAATTTGGTCCAAGGCCATTTGAGACACGGTCCAAATTGCTCGATGAAATGCGCCATACCCGCATCACCACCAGCAATGCGATAGGTTTCAAACAGGCCCATCTGCGCCCAGCGCAAACCGAAACCAAAGCGGATTACATCGTCAATTTCTTCGGTCGTCGCGATATCGTCATTGACCAACCACAGGGCCTCGCGCCAAACAGCTTCTAAAAGCCGATCGGCGATATGGGCATCAATTTCCTTTCGGACAACAATTGGCTTCATTCCAATTGAATCCAGAACTTCTTTGGCCTGGCTCACGCTTTTCGCTTCGCCAACAAGTTCAACCACCGGCAACAGATAGACTGGGTTGAAGGGATGGGCGACAAAAATCTGCGATGCGTTTGCGGCACCTGATTGTAGCTCAACTGGCTTGAACCCCGATGTAGATGAACCAACTAAAGCATTTGGTGGGCAATGTGCCTGGATTTCGGCAAACACCTTGTGCTTTATTTCCAAACGCTCCGGCACACTTTCTTGAATCCATTCCGCATCCCTGACGGCGTCAGCCAGAGATTTTGCGAACTCAACTTGGCCTTCTTCAATCGGTGCTACGTCTGAAAGCGCCGGCAAGGATCGTTTTGCATTTGCAAGCACTTCGCCAACTTTATCTTCAGCGCCAGGGGCCGGGTCATAAATCGTGACGTCCCAGCCAGACAGCAAAAATCTCGCTGCCCATCCGCCGCCAATTACCCCGCCACCAATAATGGCTGCTTTGCGCGACCCCATTATCGCGATGCCTGCTTCTTGAGATTGAGTTTTTCCCGCACCGCATTCGCTGTCATTATTTTTCCGCCCATTGCCTCGATGATCGTAACGGCGCGTGACACCAGTGCTTCATTGGTGGCTAACTCGCCTTTGCTCAGCCAAAGATTATCCTCCAAGCCAACACGCACATTGCCACCAGCCAGTACTGCAGCCGCAACATAGGCCATTTGATCGCGGCCGATAGAGAACGCGGACCAATTCCATCCTTCGGGTATATTGTTCACCATCGCCATAAATGTGTTGAGATCATTTGGCGCCCCCCAAGGGATACCCATGCAAAGTTGCACGAGTGCAGGACTGGACAGCGTTCCTTCAGAAACCAGCTGCTTTGCGAGCCATAAATGCCCTGTGTCAAAAGCCTCGATTTCCGGCTTTACATCGAGTGCCTCCATACGTGCACCCATTTCCCGCAACATGCCGGGCGTGTTGGTCATGACATAATCCGCTTCAGCGAAGTTCATCGTACCGCAATCAAGTGTGCATATTTCAGGTAAGCACTCGGCAATATGCGCAAGTCGCTCATCCGCACTCACCATATCCGAGGATACTTGAAGAGGTAGCGGAGCCGATGGCGGCCCAAAGACAAGATCGCCACCCATGCCTGCCGTCAAGTTCAGCACAATGTCCACATCCGCGTCGCGAATACGTTCGGTCACTTCCCGGTAAAGCTTCAGTTCGCGCGAAGGCGCACCAGTTTCTGGATCTCTCACATGGCAATGTGCAATTGCTGCACCAGCCTTGGCGGCGGCAATCGCGCTATTGGCAATTTGTTCGGGACTGCGCGGCACATGTGGACTTCTATCCTGCGTTCCGCCAGAGCCAGTAATCGCACAGGTAATAAAAACATCCTGAGACATAGATAACGGCATAGCGTCCTCCCTAGAAATTACCCTACAAACGCTAGGCTTCTTGCCGCCACAAGCCATGCAATGTTAGACAAATTTATGCAAAAAAAGACAAAATCCGCACATCAAGTTGTGAAAATCGATGTGTTACTGTTTGAGCATTTCTCAAACCATTGTTTGGCAAACACAATCGAGCCCATTCGGGCGGCCAACGCACTTGCCGATGAAACCCTCTATCAATGGCGATATGTCTCCTTGGACGGGGGCGAAGTCATCTCATCAAGTGGTCTGCCGGTAGCAACAGAAAAGCTCGATGTTCCTGGCGAAAAAGTGGACCTGCTCTTCGCCATGCCAAGCTATGGCTTCAGAGAACTGGCAACCCCGGCACTGTGTCGCGCCCTACGACAAGCTGAACAGCGAACAAAAACGATGGTTGGCTTTGATACCGGTGCGTGGTTGTTTGCTGCTGCTGGTTTGCTGGATGGAAAAAAGGCAACAATTCATTCTGCGATTCTTGACGAGTTTTCAGAACAGTTCTTATCAGTTTCCGTCCGATCGGATCGATTAGTGATCGACGGAAATTACATTACTTGCGGCGGCGCGATGGCAGCTTTTGATCTGGCATTACATCTCATCGGCATCCAGTATGGCGCAATGCTGAAACACGATGTCGAGGCGTTTTTCCTTTATCAAAACGAGCCGCCAGATCTAATTGATCATAAAAAAAATATGCGCTCGACGCTGGTTAGACGCGCTTTGAGAACAATGGATGACAATCTAGAAACCTCGCTGACAATTCAGCAAATCGCTCAACAGCTCGACACAAATGTAAAGGAATTACAGCGTCGATTCTCTCAGAGCTTGGGGATGACGCCGGCTCAAGTATTGCGCCACAAGAAACTGAACCACGCCAAAACACTTTTATTATCGACACAAATGCCCATAGCAGAGATCACGGTGCGATGTGGTTATGAAAATGCGAGCGCCATGACCCGAGCGTTCAAAAAGAAATTCGGGTCATCGCCGCTATCATACAGATTGCAATCAAACGACTAAATCAGCGATAAATTTAACGACGCGTCTAGTCCCGTTGCCCCTGGATGACTCGGTTGAGAATCATGGCGCAGAACAAAATCGCAAATCCTGCCAATATGCCCTGCCCCACTGAGGAGTATTGCAGCGCTTCCAGCACATCCTCGCCAAGACCCTTTGCGCCAATAAGTGAAGCCACAACGACCATCGCCAAGCTCAGCATGATTGTTTGGTTTACGCCTGCAAGGATTGATGGCGCGGCAAGTGGTAGATCAACCTTGGTCAGCAAATACCATTTCGATGCGCCATAAGCGATGGCAGCTTCTCTTACCGATTCCGGCACGCCCCGCATGCCAAGCACCGTAAGACGAACAACTGGCGTTCCACCAAAAATCATGGTGGTGATGACAGCGGCAGGCTTACCAACGCTGAAGAAAGCAATGACAGGGATCATAAAAACGAATGAAGGCATGGTCTGCATAAAATCCATGATCGGTCGGATGAACGCATAAAACCGAGGCCTACGTGCACAGAACAATCCGAGCGGAATACCAAGCACAATTGAGATACAAGCGGCTGTACCAAGCAGCGCCAAAGTGGTCATGGCTTTTTCCCAAAAACCAAACAGACCCATATAGGCTAGGAAAACAGCCGAAGCGACAGCGCCGCCTATGCCTGCAGAAAGCCATGTGAGCAATATGATAAAACTCGCAATGACGGGCCAAGGGCTTTCAACAAAAAGCACTTCAAGGCCGTCCAGCACAACGCGAATGCCATAGCTGATAAAGTCAAAAATCCACTGACCACCCGAACGAACAATCTCAAACAAGTCTTCAATGAATTTAATTGCTGTCAATCGGATATTCACATCGGTCGGGAAATCAGCGACCCATGGAAGCGCCCCCGGAAAGGCAAAATGCACAACACAAACGGCGACGACCGTAAGCACAAATGCAACGGCAACGCCTGTTCTAATAGGGCTTAAGCCGGCATTGATTGATCGGTCCGAAAGCCACATCGAAAAGCGGCTTTCAAGCGCTGGATTGGCAATAACGCCTTCTGCAGCCTTTACCGCAATGAGGACAACAAATCCAAATACAGCAATCCACAAGGCGTTAGCTTCGGTCGCGACAATTTCTGCCTGTATGTCGGTGATTGCTTTTTCGAGCGATGCGATCGCGCGTTTAAACACATCGACATTATCTGCATTGTTGCTGATAGCAGCTTCAAGCTGTTGGTTTCGAAATTCTAATGTACCTTCAATCTGCGCGATCCGTTCGCGTGCTGAAGCACCCAGATCACCAAACAGGCCGAGCGCAATTTGGATGTACGCAAAGGTCTCTAAAATAACAAAGGGTAGACCCCATTTCCAAATACCGCGCATCCCGTACCAGATCGGTCCTAGTAGCGCAGCCATCCAATTGAACGTCCAAGTAAAGCTGGCCTTTGCGCCAATAAGCGCAAAATTTTTGCTATAGTAATCAGGGTTCGTTTCTACAAATCCCCGCAACAATTCTTCACGGTTGTCTGCGCGGTTTTCAGCATGCTCTTCAGCGCTTTTGCTAGAGATAACTTCATCAACCAGGGTCATGATGTTTCTGTCCCTTCCACTACTGTGCGCAGCAAATCACTACGTGTAATTATGCCTTTTCTTTTCCCAGCCTCATTGACGATGACAATCGGCTGTTCGAATTGAATTGCATGCTCAATGAGCACACTCAACGAAGCGCTCTCTTTAAATTCTGCAGCTTCTGCCGGCAGCTTACCATTCGCGCTCTCGAAGGCTTTTAGAGGCTGCATAACTGCATGCGCCCGAACAACTTTCAGGCGCGATATGCCAGCTACAAAGTCTGAAACATAGTCATCGGCTGGCTGC
>JBCDFK010000183.1:0-5241 GCA_039178065.1 Pseudomonadota bacterium
ATCATTTTGGGCATGAATGCTCTCCAAATGCGCAGTCGCGAGATCAAGAGCGGCCGGAAGCGAAGATACGCGCATCGCGCCATCGACGGCCCAATCCATGTCGCGGGTGATGACGATATTAAGCCTGCCCGGCAGCGGTTTGCCGATACTGTCAAAGGTTTTGCGACCCATGATAATTGGATGACCTATCGTGAGTGCTTTGAACCGCTTCAGATCGGTAGAAAGCCGCCAAGGCATGCCACCATCGCGACCAATGACGCCGTTTTGGGATGCTGCAACAATTATGGCAATATGAGGCTCAAGTGACATCTAGCGTATCCAAAAATTAGGTTCGATGACGCGCAAACGCATCCCAAATCAACCCCGTTTCATTCAGTTTCATTACAGCATGCATTCAAACAGCCACAGGTGCTTTGATGTGCGGATCAGGCTCATAGCCTTCAATTTCAAAATCCTCGAAGACAAAATCCAGCAGATCTTTGACATCTCGTTTGATGCTTAGCTTTGGCAGCGCGCGTGGCGTGCGCTCAAGTTGTATTCGCACTTGCTCAAAATGGTTCGAATACAGATGCGCATCGCCAAGCGTGTGTACAAAATCACCGACCTCAAGATCGCAGACATGCGCAATCATATGCGTCAGCAAGGCGTAAGAGGCGATATTAAACGGCGCACCCAAAAATATATCCGCTGAGCGCTGATATAGCTGGCAAGAAAGTTTGCCATTGGCCACGTAAAATTGAAAAAGGCAGTGACACGGCGGCAAAGCCATTTCATCAACAAGTGAAGGATTCCAAGCACTTACAATGTGTCGACGAGAATCCGGATTATGCTTGATCGCATCAACGAGCTTTTCAATCTGATCGACAGATCCGCCATTCGGGTCTGGCCATGAGCGCCACTGATATCCATAAACTGGGCCCAGATCGCCATTTTCATCCGCCCACTCATCCCAAATGGATACGCCATTTTCCTTAAGATACCCAATATTGGTATCACCGCGCAAAAACCACAATAGTTCAATGATAATCGAACGAATATGGAGTTTCTTTGTCGTGAGCAGCGGGAAGCCCTCGGATAGATCGAAACGCATTTGATGGCCAAATACCGAACGCGTTCCTGTGCCGGTTCGGTCTGATTTGTCAGCGCCAGTGTCCATCACATGGGACATTAGATCGAGATATTGTTGCATGCCTGCTCATTGTCAGATTCTGCGCGCAAAATCCATCCGTTCAAAATTTTCACACAAAAAAGCCCCCGCTGGTGGCGAAGGCTTAAGGTGTAAATTGTTCAACCCTCAAAGATCGCCCAATTTACCTGCATGTTTGGCAACAAGATAGTAGAACGTTACGCGTTGCTTTTGCCGATCATCGCTCATTTGTTCGCATACTTTGCTAACGATCTCTTTTGATGCAGCGGCGTCCATTCCAAGTTTTTTCCCGCCCCATTTTTCGATGACACGATCCAATTCAGATTGATCGGAACAAGACACCAATGATGCATCTTTGCTGCGTAAAGCGATTCCCAAATGCTTTACAATTTTTTCGACAACGGCGCTGTCTGCAGCCGAATCATAACGTTGCACATCCTCTAAATAGTCTGTCATGGGAACTCCCTTCTCAATAAGAATCACGAAGTCTGTGCCAGGACCAAATGCACCGCCCACAACTTCGTCCGGGAAATGTTCAAAACAGGCCCTCTATTGTCAACCTTTTTTGACGGCATTTGGCTCTTTGAAATTGCGCCATAACCTCCTATATTAAACGTGCTGGCTTGCCAGCTATGGTGATAAATTGGCGTTGAAATAAGCTTTTCGGACCCGGGGGCGGTACCCGGCGCCTCCACCACCAAGACTTAAACGGTTGAATTTAAATCGAATTTAAGTCTTGATGATGGGGGCGAAATAGGATCGACGAGGGTGTAAAGAGCGTACTTTTACTCGGCATGATACCGCCGTTATCGGGTCAATTGTATAGTTGCAAACGACAACTACGCGGAAGCACGTCTAGCTGCTTAATTGCGGTTCGACAGCTTCGAACTAACTCCTAACGGTTCGCACTGTTAGGCGGGGTTCGCAGGCACCTGGCAACAGAAGCCTGCACTTCTTCCCCAAAGTCTTGCATGTTAGCTAGCCTCCAGACTTGACCAAACACGATGTAAAGCGCACATCTAATTCAAATAACAAATCAAGCCGAGAGCCGAAATGACAGAAGACATTCTGCGATATGACATCCTAGTTCAAAACGCCTTACGTGGCGTGATTCGCAAAGTGCTATCAGACATCGACACAACCGGTCTGCCCGGCACTCATCATTTTTTTATTACATTCATGACTGGCGCACCGGGCGTCAAAGCCTCAAATCGCGGCCGAGAGCAGTATCCAGAGCAGATGACGATTGTGCTTCAGCATCAGTTCTGGGAGCTTGAAATCGATGAAACAGGCTTTGGCATTGGACTTTCGTTCTCTGACGTTCCGGAAAAGCTCTACATTCCGTATACGGCAATTCGCGGCTTCTACGATCCCTCAGTAAACTTCGAATTGGAGTTTGACGTGGAACAAACCGATGATGACACAAATGATGAAGGCGGAACTGAAGTCGCGGCTGGCGATGAAAGCGACCAGATAGTTCAGGACGATAAAAAAGAAGCCAATACCGCCGAGAATGCTGCAGAAAGTTCGGATAACGAAGACCCTGATGCCGAAGACGACGACGCTAGCGCGGATGTTGTGTCACTCGATGCATTCCGAAACAAGAAGTAATGCTTGCCCGAAAACGTTCTGTTTCAATATCTGGACATCGTACCAGTTTTTCGCTCGAGGATGAGTTTTTTGACGGCCTCATTCAAATAGCAAACTCACAAAACACGTCGCTGGCCGCTTTGGTGAATGAGATAGATAAAAATCGTCATCGCGAGTCAAATTTGTCATCCGCGCTACGTCTTTACGTACTAAATGCCGCCCGCGATGGGCTGTTGCCAAAGCAATAACTCACAAATCACCGGTCGACAGTTGCTGATCCAAATTTTGAAAGATATCACCTGTTTGCGCTGGCGCTTGAGGAGCGTTGGGGGTTGAGTTTTCCTCTGTTTCCGGACTTTCAAGCGTTTCCTCTGCTGGTTCGGCGCGCGGAAGAATGGTGGGAGCTTCGGGCTGCAACAACTTTTCAATTTGAGCTTCTCGTTCAATTTTTGCCTCACGGGCCTTGCGCTCCGCTTCGAGCGCTGCTGCATCGATGAGCGCTTGGCGACGTTGCAACGCGATTGCACGCAATCTGGCTTCTTCCGCAATTCTCAGTTCGCGGCTACGCTCATACTTTAATAGACGCACTTCCCGCCTGAAACGTTGCTTTTCAAGCAATCTCGCTTGCAGTGCCTCCACCCTGGCCTGCTCGCGTTCCAAAGCTCTTTGGCGTACAAATCCGGCCATAAGTGTGTAGTCTCGAGAAACTTCAAAATCGCTCTCAGAATCTTGCTGCTCAAATGATAGCTCGACTTCGGGTAACAAGCCCGCAACACTCTGTTCGCCCGCATCATAAGTAAGACGTCCCGTACCCGATAATGTTTGGCTTTCTAAGTCAAAAGCAAGATTGCCCGCTAAAACCGTCTTGTCTTGGCTAACTGAGATATTACCGGCACGAACAACACCTGAAGCGATCGAAACAGGTTGTTCCACAGGCGCTATTGTCATGCTGCCAGAGCTCGTTGCTAGCTGCGATATTACTTGAATTTGTTCATCGGTGATTTCATATCCGATTTCATCTGCATTACCCAAAAGGGCCGCAACTGCGCTAGCATTGATGCCGGGCAATTCAAATTCACCCGATTTAACAACGCCAGATCCGGTCATTGATCCAATAAAGCCTTCGATGCTTTTGCCATTGCCAGCAAATGCCAAAGTCAAATCGCCCTTTGCGCCTGGCATCGGGTCAAGAGCAGGAATTATTTTGCTGGCCGTCACATCGTTCAATGAGAGCTGACCATTCATCACGATGGATCCATCAATGTTTTGCAAATCTGCTGTGCCGCTGATTTGGCCATCACCGACATTAGCTTCCAATGAGTTTAAGGAAAGCGAGCCGTCTCGATAGATCAGTCGCAATTTGGCGTCATCCATCAAAGCATCAATTGTTCCAAACGTCGAAGCCGCCAACTGCAAGTCGATTGTGTGATCGCCGTAAAGGGGTTCTGCAAAAAGCCCAGTCGCATCAGTCAAATCATAGCGGCCCGTAAGAACGGATATCAAAAAGGTCAAATCGAGGTCATCTAACGATAACTTGCCTTCAATTTTTGGGGCGCCGTCTCGCGAGTGGACTGAAATATCGCCAGCGAACGCATTGCCACCAACATCACCCGCTACTTCGGTAAAATCATAAGTACCAGTTTCGTAACCAATACGAGCACTGGCCGTCCCACCAGTTCCTAAACCGGTGCTTGGGAAAATATATCCAAACAAATCCCACCAAGGTTCCAAGTCTTCGCTCTCAATTGAGCCAGTACCCGTGAACCGAACGCTCTCTGGGGCTGAACGAAATATCCCATCAATACTCATATTGGTGTCGGGCGTATCAAGCGTCAAACGTGCGCTCAATCCCTCATCCAGACTGCCGCTCAGATTGATCAATGACTTGCCTGCGCCCAACAATCGAAGCGGGAAAATCTCAAACCCTGCTTGAGACAAAAGCGTGGTCGCTTCTTCGTTCTCGACAGTTCCAGCCAATGTTGCACTGATCGACGACGGCCTATCAAGCGATCCTGCCAATGTGCTGGTGAACGAGACATCTGACCCGCCGAACTCGCCTGAAATACTCGCCGACGCCTCAGCAATTCCATTTATGGGTATGCGCGCTGAGCCCACGCTATCCAATGCCATATCACTGAAAGCGAACGGCACGCGTTCAGCGGTATTCATCAAGTCTTTAAAGGCAGGGAAATTAGCAATCGCCGCGCTCATGCCCAGCATAAACTGCCCACCATCTACCGCAAGCAGACCAGCATCCCAATTGGTCGTATAAACAATCTCACTATCCTCGTTGGAACGGACGATAGTGCCTGTTGCGGAAACCGAACCACCAAACATGTCTTCGATGGATAGTTTGTCTACCTCGATGCGCTCACCACGAATACGCAGATTGGTGTTAACATGGCCGAGCGTTACACCACCAATGTCGGCCTCAGACAAATCGAGCGCTACATCCACATCGTGGTTCAATACTCGAAAAGCCCCATCATTACCCAACATCACGC
>JBCDFK010000184.1:0-5235 GCA_039178065.1 Pseudomonadota bacterium
AAGCGATCCAATTGAACCCTACACAAGCATTTGTCTGGGACCATTTGGCATTGCACTACCTTTATACCGGCAAGCTGGATCAAGCTGATAATGCTTCGCGTCGAGCGGTCAGCCTTGGTGCCTATAGCCCGTTGAAATACTCTTACGAAACAACTTCATGTATGATTGCTTCGTTGCGCGGTCACCACGAGCGAGCGGTTGCTCTGGGCCTAAGCGCTTTATCCAAAAAACCACGGTTCACGGCGGCGATGCGCTACACATTAGCTTCTTGCGGATATTTGAAACGCTTTGAACAGGCCGAAACAATCGCGGGCCAGTTGAAAATTGCTGATCCAGAGTTTTTTGACAAAAGCGCCCAGAAGCAGCGTTTTCGACTACCACTTGCAAATGCGCAGGAGTTGGTTCTGACGGGCATCCAGCGCGCCGGATATTAGGAGCTGTAACATGATGAACCTGAGTATATTGACCGAACATCGATTTGTTGTGACGACCACGGCTCTCGTTTTGGGTTCGCAGCCGCATAGTGTAGGCGCGGGAGGTGCCGGAGCGGACGTCTCTGCGATGGCAGCTGCTGGAGGTGCGCTGTCTTCAATGTTGGCACTAAATCGCAGCGCCAGTAACAGCTTAAACAGAAACCGAAATAGAAATAGAAATAGAAATAGAAACCGCAACAGGAATAGGAACAGGAATCGGAATAGGAACCGAAATCGAAACGAGCTCGGCAACAATGACTACACTTTAGGCTTGGAACCATGGCGCGAACGCCGATTGTTGCATGAAGAATACGACAATTGGATTGATCTTCCAGTCACGCTTCCTCCCACCGCAAGCCAGCTGCGACGTGAGGCCGTCGAGCTACTAAAAAAGCAGTATCTCAGATCAGATCCACGTCAAGCAGGACGCCTTGAGGAAATTTTTCGGGAAAGCGGCATGGACCTGTCAGGTTACCTTCGTCCGCTCGGTATCGAGGAAGAAGGCGGCTATGATGCCACCATCGGTCTCATTTTGCTTGTTTTGGCCATCTGCGATGAAATTGGCTTAACTTATAAAGAACGATTCAGCGTCGCGCGTCCCAATCAAGTTGAACCACGCCTGCGTCCGGTTTTGGCGAACCCAGCCCATGCATCTTATCCGAGTAATCACTCATTCCAGTCATTTTCCGTCGCCTTTATTTTCTCAAGAATGTTGCCAGAGCATCCAGGTAGTACAGAACTTTTCCGTTCAGCTCGCCGCATCGCAGAAAACCGCGAGTGGGCTGGATTGCACTACGCGGCGGATACAGAAGCGGGCCACGATTTAGCTCGAATGGTTGCGCCGGTACTGGAAAGGGTATGCGAGCGCCAAATGTTAGCGGCACTTAGAGAATGGATATGAGTATGACCACCCCTACAACAACAGGCAAACAAATTTATGCCAATTACAACGCGCTTTGGCACCTTCAAAGCATGGGCGTTCTGGATGCGGACCAAAAGCCAAATGGCTGGGATATTGGCGACGTTGTTGAACAAAAGACCCGTGTAGCGATCATAGACACTTCAGTTGCGTTCAATCATCCGTGCCTCATTCCCGCTATAAACCATGATCTCGCCTTTGATGTGTTTTCCGCTAAATTGGGATCGTTTCCTGGTTACAAAGCGGATGCCACAATTGATTTAAACGGTCTAAACTTGAAAACGGATGTAGCCGATAACTTACCCAATATCCGAGTTTTGCTCAATCAACTTGAAGATCGGTTAAGTGCCAACAGTCCGGCACGCTTCGATGGCATAGAGCCAATGACATCGAGTGCTTTTTCAAATCATGGCACCGCTATAGCGGGATTGGTGGGCGCTCGGCCGGTAATTGCTGAAGTTGCAGATGAGTATAGCGATAGTGGTACCGAAAAGGTAGAATTTCCACTACCATATGTCGGTGTTGATCCGTTCTGCGAACTCGTACCCATTTCGACCAATTTTGACGATGATCCAGCAATGATGATTGTTGCATTTTTGTATGCAGAACTGATTGATGCCGATGTTATACTGCTTCCGCGGGATATACCGGATCCACTACGAACCGCGCCTGAACTCAATCAGGAAATGGTGGATGGTGTGCCATTGGGTGATGCGGTGAGGCAGGTATGGCCCTCCGAAGAAGATCGGCTGCTTTGGGAAGAACTGACCCAACTTATCGTGAACATCTCTCAGAAGCGGCCGGTTGTTTGCGCAGCGGGCAACAGCCAAGAGGAATTTGCAATCTATCCAGCCAATCTTGCGTCTGAGCACAATGGAATTATTTCGGTTGGAGCAATTAATGCAAAAGGGCACAGAAGTGGCTATTCAGCATTGAAAAACCTAACGGTGATGGCCCCAAGCAATGATAGCCAGCTTTTTGATCGTCATGAAGTTAGGTTGGACGAACAGGATGTCGACTATTCGCCAATCGGCGTGCCGGAAGTCAACGCGAATGCAAAATGCTCGCACTATGACATTATATCCACGGATGTTCCTGGCCGATATGGTTACGCCTTCAGTCCTTTTGAAAGTGACGAACCGGAAGATGGCTTGCGTGAGTTTGGATCCTATTTTTGTAGATTTGGAGGGACCTCCGCGTCTTCAGCACTTGTGGCAGGATTTCTTTCATTGGGCGTCAGTACGGGAGCGGTTGCAAAAACCGCGGATGGTCTGGAAGCAAAGAACTGGTTGATCTCTAAGTGCGAACAACTGAGCGATGGCGATGAGACGTATTTATTTCCGGTTTGGTATGGTTCAGCATCGTTTCCAGATAGCTAGTTGGAAATTTCGCAAACAGTAACAAATGTTGCGCGCCCCTGATTACACCTTAAAAAACCAACGCGAACGAACCGCTGATAGAATTTGAACTTGAATTTCGATTTGAGTTCCGGTGAAGGAATTGAAACTCCGCCTTGCTGTTGCGGTTATCGCTCCAGAACTGGATTTTGGCGCCAAGATCAACAGAAAGTTCCGAATAGGGGCCAGATTCGATAAGTGGTTGCGCCTCATTTGCGAGTGAAGAAGATATCGTTGATGTATCAATCCGTTCAGAATATAACGTGGAGACGGAGCCTGAGAATTGAACAAAGGCATTGTCGTTCCATTGAAATGGAGTACTTGTTGCTTCGACGCCGGTTGCTACCCGATATCGGAACGATGAATGTTCATTGATGTCTAAGCCAAAGCTTGTGTCCATTTCACTGAATCTGGAAGTTTTTGCAAAGCCTAGCTCGGCTGCTGCATATGGCGTCAAGCTGTAGTCCGAACGCACTAGATCCGTTTCGATCAAAGTTCCAGAGTTTACGAACCAACCGTTGAAAGCGCCCGTACCATATTCAAAACCACTATCGAGGGTATTGTTCATTATCCGTCGACGTATGGAACCATCTAAAAGGCCAAGATTGGAATAAAGCTTCGCTGATGTGTTTTCAGCTAAGTCAAAGGAGAATGCGCTACCAAATCCAAATACACCAACATCCTCAGTTGCCGCCGAACCCGCAGCGGCGGAAACAGCATAATATCCCAAGTTGAGGTCCACACTAACATCGCGGCATTCATCGGAGGCATAGTTTAATCTCAATCCATTGATCGAACTTTCGATCATACTTACGCCGGCCATTGTGTGTGCTGAACTGAAATCGATACCCAAATATGGCTGGCAGATGTTTGGCGTTTCATTTGCCCATTGCACATCGATATTTGGTCGACGGTTTTGCGAAAGACTTGAGAACTGATCCGATATCAAATGAACAACATTAACGTGAAGCGAAGGATCGGCGATCAATATACGTGTACCACCGTCGAGCAGAGTTAGAAGACTGTTGCGATTTTGAGTCTCAATTGCCTCGAATGGAGAGAACACACGCAGGTCGGCATTGGTTCCCTTGCGCGCTGTGAGTGTGTCAAATCCCATGCCCATATCGATGGTACCGATTATGGTTTAGTACGGACTGACTATGAGCTGATCATTGCCGTTTCCCTGCAAATCAATTGCTATTGCCGATGGTCCATTGCTGGAGGAAATTTCACCTGGTGTATCAATAACAACTGCACCACCTAACAGTTGTTTCGCCAATATTGCCGAAGGACCTTGGATACGACCAGTGTTGTAAATATGGCCATTATCAAACGAAACTCCTGCATCTGCGTTTCCAATGATGCTGCCGGTGTTCATGGCGGAGATGGAGCCATGACTATTTACTCCGTTCCTTTGTCCAGAAACATGGCCATAGTTCTTGATAGTCGATTTTGCTTGTTGTTGCTTTATGTACAAACCGTCAGAATCAGGCCCGATGGCTTCAACCTTTGATTGCTTCCCTATTTCAAATTCTGAGCGTTCTGTATCGCTCAGTACAGCATGCGAACCGAGGCCCGACGTGAAAACGCCTGCATTAACACCCGATACGCGCAGTGTTGATGACGCGCCAGCAAATGTGATCCCCGTAGAATAATCTCCGGCTGTCACCACTTTAGAATTGTAGCCAGTTAATTCCGCCAGGTTTGCCGCGACAGTTCCACCACTTGAACCAAGATATGCGCCAGTTGCGTAGTCGCCGTTGGTTTGTATCGATGCATTTGTTCCCGATAGACTCAAATATGACGATCCATAATCAAGGCCAAGCGCAATTAAGCTCACACCGACTGCGTTGTCCCCAAAAGTTGTTATTCTGGATCCTGCGCCTGTCAGCGATAAGTTCGAAGTTGCGTTGATTCCAGCGGCCATGGAAATGATGCCATGGGAATGCAGACCGCGGGTTACAATTTCACTGTTGTTTCCCGATATATTTGTGCTGGACACTGCTTTTGTCTCATCAGAAACGAGTGATAAAAATCCAAACGCAGAGTCTGCGCTTGTGGTAACGGAGGCATTGTGCCCACTTAGTACAAGACTGTTTGATGATCCCGTTTCACCTTTTGCGATGCTCGTGATTGCCTGCGAATTTTTTCCAGATGTACTAAGCACCGAATGGTTGCTGGAAACCGCAATCTCGTTGTTGGCTTTGGATTTGCTATTTGCCCAAAACGATAGAGCGGTTGCATCCTCTCCAAAGGTTGAAAAAGTGGCGCTTTGACCAATTATTTTGATAGAATTCGTTGCATCACCTTCTGCGGAAGACGAAGCGCGAACACCATGGGAGCCATCGCCGTGGGTTCGAACAGATACGTTATTGCCAGTAAATTCGTATGTCTGACTTGCACCATTTGGGCCAGCTGATGCTAGGCTAAGAATTGCAGAGGCTCC
>JBCDFK010000185.1:0-5232 GCA_039178065.1 Pseudomonadota bacterium
CGGTTATCGAAACCGCTGAGATGAATATTGTGAATATCAAACCTTCAACGAAGAGGGGCCAATATTCGAACACCAATTGGATATCAAAATTCATGCCCGGTAAGCCTCCGTCCATGATTCAAGTTTTTTCGTGGCTCGGCTGAGAGCGAAAAGCATGACAAAGTAAAATAGCGCAGCAACAAGAAACGCTTCAACGGGACGGAATGTCTGGTTCATTGTGTGCTGCGCAGTGCGCGTCAACTCGATAACCGTGATGACAGATAAAAGCGGTGTGGCTTTGACAACCATTGTGAATTCATTTGTGAGCGGTGGCAGCACTTTGAAAAAAAGCTGAGGCATGATCACGTAGCGCCAGATATCGACCCGAGCCAATCCCAGAGATTTAGCCGCTTCCCATTGCCCAGTTGGAATTCCACTGAGCCCAGCTCGGATAATCTCGGTGACCAAGGCACCACTGTTCAAACTGAGCGCTAATATTCCGGCAGTTAGCGGGCTAAGATTGAAGCCAAATAGCGCAGGCAACGCATAGTAGACAAAGAAAATCTGAACTAGAAGCGGTGTGCCGCGAATGAAGCTGATATAAATGGATGATATCCAGCGAAGCGGTGGTATTTTAGATCTTTGCCCCGAGATGAGGATCATTCCGACGACTAGCCCAAATAATGCGCCGGGAATTGATACTGCGAGCGTTACCAAGGCACCTTGAAAATAGGCCGGTAAGTGCGGTGCTACTCCTGAAAAATCGAAGTCCATGGAAACTCACCTTGTAATCTGAATACTTATTGAGGGGCAGCCGCCCCTCAATAATTAGATGCTAAGTTTATTGCGCGCCCTCTGGGAGATATCCGCTGCTTGGCATATCCATTTCAAAACCAAACCATTCGTTCTGCCATTCCGCAATTTTACCGCTGTCGACCAGTTCCCCAATTTTTACGTTCATATAATCTCGCAAGTCTTTATCTTCTGTACGGGCTACCCAAGCCAAGTAGCGAGGATTGCCTAGCTCTGCCGCAATTCTGAAAGTGCCGGGTCGACGCTTGATCGCCACCGCAGCCTGTACCGAACCCACTATGACTGCGTCCACCTGCGAAGAAGCAAGTGCAACGATGGTCTCAGGAATGGCTTGAAATAGCTTGAGATCGCTATATCCCTCACCGCCAGCAGTTTCCAGCGATTTGGAATGCTCTGTGGCAACCGGCTCCATGGATGAAGCCAACTGAGTCGCAACCACCATGCCAGCAAGATCTTTAGGCTCATTGATCCGTTCATCGGCTTCGCGAACTAGAATGATGTTCTGGTTCGTACCCACGGGGCGCGTGTATGCGTAGCGAGCTGCGCGCTTTTCATTTATTGAAACCGAAGTTGCAACAAAATCATACTTACCAGCGATTAGCCCTGGCAATATACCCTGGAACGGCAAATCAAGTTGATTCAACTCAACGCCTAGATCCGCTACCACGTAGTCAAGAATTTGCTTGCTGTATCCAGTAATCTGACCGTCCTCAATAAATTCGTATGGTTCGTATGCAGCCTCAGTTGCAACATTGAACTGGCCGTTGCTGCGGATTTTCTCGACAATTCCTTCCGCCTGAGCGCTTTGTGATGCCAAAACGGCAATTGCTAAGGAAAACGAGGCAAGCATTTGCCTTGAGCTCTTTTTCCAGTTCCACACGTCGTCCATGAAAAATCCTTTCAAGATACTAGTTCCATTTCGACTTTCAACTTTTCAGTTGCGTCCTTTATCTAGTAAGCTGCATGAATTACATGAGATAAATAGATTGATTGTCAAATTCAGTGACCCAAAAATACAAGTAAAGATCAGAACCTGAGAGCATTCATCAAATCAACTGCTTAATTCGTGATGATCACTCGAAAACATCTGAAATACTTGGAGTTTGCTCAACGTCGAGAATGTTTCGGGCTAATTTGACAGAACGCACCTCTCCAAAAATTGGAGCGACGCAAGATAGAAACTTTTCTAAGTGCTGGCTGTCGGGCATTGGGTCGCGCGCTGATCCGGACGCGGCGCCTACAAAACAATCATGTTGCTGCCCATCGGTTGATGACACTGATAGATGCGCCCATTCTTGGAAATCGTGCTGCAATTTTTCTTGGTTGGGAATTGTATCACTTACCCTAATAGTGATCTTGCTATAGATCTGGTTCATGACCGCATCCTGAACACATGATGGATCCAAGTGTTCGAGGTTTAGTTTCCCAAATTTTTGAATGGCAGCGATAGCAAATTCAAGACTGAACTGCGCCTGTACGGCATTTTTTGGTCTGTCAAAGGTCATATTTGATGCAACAAGTGGTGGCACTGTGCATTCAACAGAAGCAATATCTGAAGCATTTAGAGATTGGTCGCGCATTATTCGCTTCATCGCGTCCGCTGCCGCGTGTCCAGCGTAGCAAATTGGATACTTTTTAAAGTCTATTCCTGGCGTTTCGAGGCCAAAGACAAGCCCTATTTTCTCAATCGCGCCGCGATCAAATTGGCCTCCATTTAGCACTTCAGAAATTCCATTTTTGTCTTCGACTACATTTGATGGAGCGTCTGAACCTTCAGCTGCCAACAATGCCGCTATTACCCCTCTTTCAGCAGCGCGTCCGCAATAGATATGCTTTGCATTAGTACCCCTGACGGCCCTCACCGCACCGGCACCTACTGCAGCTAACGCAATTGCAGAAGATGTTTTTTTCTCATCCAGTCCTAATAATCGTGCTGAGGCCGCTGCTGCGCCAATGGCGCCGAGCAGCGATGTCGTCCACCAGCCACGCGCATAGAACTCGGCCCCCAATGCATTGCCAAATGCAAACTCGCATTCCAGACCAACGATAAAGGCTTCCAGCAATTGGCGACCTGAGCTGTTACAACGCTGCGCCATCGCCATGGCTGCCGGGAAAACCACTGCTGAGCCGTGGACCGTTCCCGCATAGCAATTGTCATCGAAATCCAAAGCATGAGCAGCCGCGGCATTTGCCATGGCGCTTCCTGGAGCTGAAATGGACTTTCCGCTCACCCAAATGGTGCTTGTCCCATTGCCATAAATGGCCTGCGCAACCCTAGTTATGATTTGTGCCGATTGAGATTGATGTCCTGCGCAAGCAACACCAAAAGTGTCGAGCATGCATAGCTTGGCAGTTTCACGCGCAGTCGCTGGTATGGCTCCATATTGGATTGAATTTGCCCGTTGAACCGCTAGTGCAATCGCCTCCAGTTTTGCTGTCAAACCATCGCCCTCTTGCTCAGCTCAAATTCAGTCAAAATAACCCTGCCGAACCGCTGTTCCGATGAAGTTGCAGATAAATCTCCCAGCGGTGATTGCGGTGATATTGTTCAAATCTTTGCTTGGCGTAATTTCCACGATATCCATTCCAAGCACATTGCCCTTTTTGACGAGTCCCTGGATCAATGTACGCATCTGATGATAATTTACACCGCCTGGCGCTGGTCCGGCAACAGCCGGCATTATTGTTGGATCTACTCCATCAGCGTCAATCGTTAAATAATAATTCCCTCCATCCGGAATTTGATCAAGTATGGCTTTCATTCCAATTGTTTGAAGCTCCACATCAGAAATGAGGCGAGCGCCGTAAGCCAACGCTGCCTGCACCTCTTCTGGGCGGCCACTACCTGCAGACCGCAAACCGATCTGATATATCTGTTCCACGTGATCCAGTTCAGATATCCTGCGAATTACGCTAGATAGCCCTTCGCTGACGCCATGGAATTCATCCCGCCAATCGACATGCGCATCGACTTGAACTAAGGTGATGGGACCCCGCTCTTCGAACGCTCGAAGCACAGGAATTGGAATGGCGTGGTCGCCGCCTAGTATGATTGGCAACGCACCCGCATCGAGTATTTTGCGAACTGCAGCTTCCGACCTGCCATGGTTGCCGGCTACATCTTTCGCCTCGCCTCTTACATCGCCACAATCGACCACCTTGATATCACGTCCGTCCAAAAGTGTTCCACCAATATCAAAATCGTATCGATCTAGTCCACGCAGGGCACGCTCGCACTGACGGCGAATATGTGTCGGTGAATTGACTTGATCGTTGCTGACTTCGTCCATCGAGTATGGGTCGCCATAAGGAATACCCAAAATAGCAATATCCGCATCAAGCGAATCTAAATCAGTGACGATTGGAAAGTCATGAAAGCTCTGGAACTCTCTTTTTGGAACGCTTGTGATGGTTTTCGTCATGTTGATCCCTTAACATTTTTATGGTGTTCCACGCCCATTGTGAGCTGCATTTTATTTGAGGCGAGCAACTTATATGCTGGAGAATTGTAGAGTTCATGAGTGAACCATTGGAGGGTGTACATTCAAAGTTTAGTTGGGCAATAGTGCAAGTATGACTAATCAATCAGACCGATACGCACGCCCACTTCTTGTATCAGATATTCACCGTTTGAAGATATTCTGCACTGTGGTGGATTCTGGAGGAATATTGCCCGCCGCCACCTGGTTGAATGTGGACATATCCACAGTAAGTAGGCAAATCAAAGACTTGGAAGTCAGATTGGGCGTTCGGCTTTGTGATCGAGGACGCGGAGGCTTTTCTGTAACGCCCGAAGGACAACAGGTTTACCACACAGCCCGCGAGTTGTTGCAGAACATAGAAGACTCTCAGGATAAGATTGAACGATTGCGCAATCAATCTGGCGGGCAGCTCCGCATAGGATCAATCAACCACGTGTTGACCAACCCCAAAATTCAGTTTGATCGGGTCATTCGCAACCTGCACCAGAAGTCTCCAAACCTTGATGTCGCTTACAATGTGATGCCCTCATCTCAAATCGTCAGCGCAGTGCTAGACGGGCGTATCCATCTTGGCATTACTGCAGATATGAAACGCCATTCTGATCTCGACTCAGTCAAGATCTTTACCGAAATCCACAAGCTCTACTGTGGAAAGGGCCACCCTCTTTTTGATCGTCGTGATGGCACCATCAGCAAAAGTGAACTTAAGGACTTTAAGTATGTAGCGCGAGATCATCATTCCCAATCGAATGAAATGGCCGATGCGCTTGGCATTGGTCGCGGGGCTGTGGCCAACGATGTTGAAGCGATCACAGTTTTGGTGGGTTCAGGTCTATATTTGGGATTTCTGCCTGAGCACCATATTTCAGCTCAATTGGATAGAAAAAAATTCCGAGCTCTGGACTTTCCCGAATCTACCTGCCCAGTGCCGCTTTACATATATCAGAACCAGAACTCC
>JBCDFK010000186.1:0-5201 GCA_039178065.1 Pseudomonadota bacterium
ACTCCCGCTGGAGGGGATTGCGACATATACATATTGTGTCGCGTTGGTCACGGCAATTTTTGCGGCACTTGGCGTGATTTCAATTAAGTGGATGATTGGTCTTATCGCAACGATTTCCGGATTGGCCGTTATGTCGGCCGCACTTGAGGGACATCCGCTTGGTAGTTTGTCGGTCGCGATATATGCAGGTCTTTTCTTTGCAGCAAATCTTGGCGTAGCGGTTAGCGCAGGCATTGCATCAATTGCTCTGGAAAAATTCACCGCAAATTGGATGAAGATTGCATGGAAAGTCATCGCATCGTGGGTGGCGGCAATCATTATCCTTCAGCTTGCTTTTGAAATGCGATCCGTGGTTTAGCCATTTTAGTTTGAATTAGATGACGGAAGATCGCCATCTGTTGCGGTGGGCTGGCCCGTAATCCACCCCCCAATCACCGCCCATCACTCCATTTATCCGCTCACATTGATCACGAAGTTCGTGAGGTCGTGTGAGGATTGGGGTGTTTTGGGGCCTGTTTTGATCACAGCTTCATCTTTTTTGAAAAAAAAGCGCATTTTTCTTGTTTTTCCAAGTGCCGGTTTTACTGCGTTTTGAGCGCCAAAAAACCTCTTTCTTCTCACAGCGCTGTGATCAATGTCGTGTTCATATATGCTGCTTGAGTGCGCGGTTTATCGATTAAACCATTGTTATTGCTCAATTATGTTCTGTGCCCCTCAATCACAGTTTTTCCTCCCCGTGATCTGATCACATTATTTCTCCGGTTTACGTGATTGGTAAGTGTGAGCGCTTTTGCCCATCTTTGGGTCATCGGAAACGAGGCGAACGCAAACAGGAAAAAACAACGTTCCAATCGCTTCCACACATTATCCGAAGCCAGATGATTGGCGCCGGGGACACTTAAAAACGAAACATATTTGAAGGACTAATATTATGAAAACTCTTGCTCTTACACTCGCAGCTTCTTTGATCGCTTCTACTTCTGCTTTTGCAGGTCTGTTCGACGTAAACGAAGCACCTGCTCACTACAAATCAGAAAACGCACAAGTTCTAGACATTGAATCTACTGCTTCAATTGGTGGCGTTGCTAAGCCAGCTGACAATGACGGCCTGTTCGACGTGAACGACCGTTACTAAGACCACAAACCTCCCAAGCTAACTCAATTTAAGGAACAATATTATGAAAACTCTCGCTCTTACACTCGCAGCAACTTTGATCGCATCTTCTTCAGCTTTTGCTATCGGCCCTGGTGGTACATTGTTTGACGTCAACGACGCGCCAACACATTTCGGTACAAAAAGCGTTCAAGCTCTAGACATTGAGCCAACTGCATCAATCGGTACTGCACCACGCGCTGTTGAATCTAACAATGGTGGCTTCGTACAGCTTCAAGACCGTAACCCAGGTCTGTTCGACGTAGACGACTAATATCCTGAAAGGATGTCAAACGGCGTCCCCGGAAAGGCCGGATACCAAACACCCCACCGATGGTCTCCATCAACCGGTGTCCGGCCTGACCCCCTCCCAAATGCCTCCCCAATAAACCGTTCAGCACATAATGCTGAACGGTTTTTTGCTATGCCGAACTAGGGGGGAGACGGAAACCATCCCTATGACAGCCCTGCGGAAATCTGCAGGGTAGTGTGTTCCGGTTAGCCGATCGGTGTTTACAATCGGGATAAAATGTACACTTTACGCGTTCTAGTGTGCTCAAACTTGCGAGTTGAAGCTTGAACAGTATTACGGATCCCGAAGCATTGGCTTTGCGCACAACGCGGAAAGGCGTCTATCTGACGCTTTTTGCGGTGGCAGCCTTTGCCACGCTGCTGCTGTTTTTTGCCTCGCTTTCTTATTTCCGAGCCAATGAAACCCAAGAGGCCAATAATCGGCTATCGCTCTATGAAAAGTCGCTAAGCGACAACCTTCAGCGATTCCAACATTTGCCATATGTTCTGTCGCGCGACTCCATGATTATCAATGGTGCGCTCAATCAGAATTTGAATGCACTTAATGTTCGGCTTGAGGAATTCACCGACAAAGCCCAGCTTGAGGCCATATATCAGCTTGATACAAATGGTACTGTTATTGCGGCATCGAACTATGCTGAAGAGAATACGTTCCTGCATCAAAATTATGGGTTTCGTCCGTATTTTACGACGGCATTGGCAGGACGTTCTGGTGAGTTTTTCGGCGTGGGTGCGACCACTGGTCGACCGGGATATTTCATATCTGAGCCAATTTCTGATGGTAATGGCAACATCGTTGGTGTCATCGCGATCAAACTCGATATGAGTCAATTGCAGGCTTCTTGGGAACGCGGCGGAGAGAAAATTCTCGTCTCTAATGAGGATGGTGTTGTGGTATTGTCCTCGGTGCCCGACTGGTTATACAAGACCACAGTTGATCTGTCTGGCGAGCAGAAAGTCAACATTGTCAACAAAAGGCAATTTGGAAATCAAGCACTCGAAAAACTTGATTGGGTAATGCTCGATAATGCATCTGTTTCAGTGGGCAACGAGCGCTTCATTTATGCTTCTAGTCCGGCCAGTAGATTGAATTGGACGGTGCATTTTTTGCTCGATGAGCGGCGCATGTATGAACGCGCTGCACTTGCAACAGTATTGTTCGGAATCGCCATTGTCACACTGCTTGTCATTGCGACTTTTATTCGCTCTGAGCGCATACGGTCTGCGCTGAAAATCTCGCAGCTAGATCGGTTGGAATTGATCACTACCAATAAGGAATTAAAGAGCGCTCAAACCGAGCTTGCGCGGTCGGGAAAGCTTGCGGCTCTTGGCCAACTTTCGGCTTCGGTAACGCATGAACTTGGGCAGCCTATTCCGGCCCTGCGCAATCATCTGACCGCCGCCGAAATCAGCGGTGAAATTACTTCGCAAAAGACGGTATCGAAACTCACAGCGGTCATTGATCGTATGGACAATTTAACCAAGCAATTGCGCTTTTTCGTGAAGCCTGGCCAGGAAAAATTTGAACCGATTTCCATCAACGATGCGGTAACCAGTGCCATGGAGTTGGTTCGGCACGACCTGCAGGCTGCGCAGGTTGAGACACTAATAAATCCTCATGAAACTGAAGTGAAAATATTGGGTAATCGCCTGCGATTAGAACAGGTCATCGTAAATTTGATCCTTAATAGTATGGCTGCGATGGAAACTTCCGAGGAGAAAAAACTTATTATAAACAGCGATATAAAAGGTGACGCTGCTATTTTGATTCTAACAGACACCGGTAGTGGGATTGGTGATCGCAGTATCGAAACACTGCAGGAACCATTTCATACAACACGCGCATCTGGTGATGGTTTGGGACTTGGTCTTTCGATATCGGCTGAGATTATTCGAGATCATAATGGAACGATGGCGGCGGAAAATATTACCGGCGGCGGCACAATATTCACGCTTACGCTTCCAATTTTGCAAACAGGCAAAGCACAATGAAAGATATCAACCGAGTACTTGTTGTCGATGATGATCGAGAGGTGCGAGAATCCATCCAACATCTTTTGACTTCGGCAGGATTTGAAGTCGAGATGTTGTCGAGTGGAACGCAGATAATTACTACGCTTGAAGAGCAGGTTTTTGATGTCATTTTGTGCGATGTAAAAATGCCGAATATGACGGGTCTTGAAGTCCAACAGCAGCTCAAAGACCTGTCGCAAATTCCGCTGGTTCTTATGTCGGCACATGGCGATATTCCTATGGCGGTTTCTGCAATTCAAGATGGTGCTTATAGCTTTCTGGAAAAACCATTTGATCCAAGACGTTTGCTTACAATTTTGGAAAATGCAGCACGTTTCAGTCGACTGAAAAATAAAAATCCGCGACTGGTGGATAGGCTGGCGGATCTGTCGGGATTGGACCGAATTCTGATCGGCGAGACGACTATCATAAAAAAGCTTCGGGACGAAATAATTGATCTGGCATACACGCCTGCCAATGTGCTCATTGTTGGTGAGACGGGCACCGGAAAGGAGTTGGTCGCGCGTGCGCTGCATGACTTAAGTGATCGGTCTGCAGAGAATTTCGTCGCTCTCAATTGTGCCGCTTTGCCAAGTGCGCAATTTGAAGAGGCGTTGTTTGGAAAAGCAGGTACGCCTTCGGGGTATTTGGATCGCGCCGATGGCGGCACGCTATTTCTTGATGAACTTGGTGCCATCCCGATAGAGCTGCAGCCAAAACTTCTTCGCGTTCTTGAAACACGCGAGTTTACACCTGTTGGTCAGACAGAACCGCGACGTTCCGACTTTCGCTTGATTTCAGCGGGCAATGAAAAACTCGTTGAAGCAGTGAACGATGGACGGTTTCGCGAAGACCTCTATTTCCGATTGAATACGATGATTGTAAATCTTCCGCCGTTGCGTGCGCGTGGTGGCGACATTCCCATCCTTTATGCGCATTTTTTACAGCAGTTCGCCGCGAGTTATGAAATTCCGGCTCCTGAAACGACAGCTGATGATCTTTCAGTTTTGATGGGCCATGATTGGCCAGGTAATGTGCGTGAGTTGCGCCATGTCTGCGAGCGCAGGATTTTGATGGCTCGCCGAGAAGGTGGGTCAGCCTACCTGGCTCTTAATGACAGCGACGATCAAACGCCTTACCCCGAGACGTTGCGGGAGGCTGTTGCTGCCTTTGAGAGCCAATTGATTGCGCGCGCAATCAAGTCACACAATGGAAGAATGGATGATATTGCCGAGGCGCTCGGCATAGGGCGTAGAACCCTTAACGAGAAGATCGTCAAGCTTGGCCTCAATAAGGAAAAACTGCTTGATGAAACAGCTCTGCGGAATTCCGCAGAGAAATAATTCAGGTTTTGCACTTTTCTTCATAGGCTTTGCTTCTTGCAACTCCTATCACTTCAGGAACGGTTTTGGGAGAAACCGCTTTTTGGAGGAATTTATCATGAAAAAGATCACAGCCATTGCGGCAGGTGTTGCGTTAGCGCTTTCAGCAAGTGTGGCGGTTGCGCAAGACGCTAAAGACTATGTTTTAAATACTGCTTCGACGGGCGGTACATATCACCCGGTTGGTACAGCGATTTCAACACTATCAAAAATCAAGTTGCTGCCGAAAGAGAAGTTCAGCCTTACCGCCGTTAACTCGGCCGGTTCTGGCGCGAATGTGCAAGCCTTGGGTGCTGGCACAGCTGACTTCGCTATTTTGCAAGGTTTGTTTGGTTCCTATG
>JBCDFK010000187.1:0-5196 GCA_039178065.1 Pseudomonadota bacterium
CCGCATATTCAGCAAACCATTCTGGATGCGCCTTGAACACGCGCCTAATTGCATTCGAAGTACGTAAGCGCACAATTTCACCTTCGCTAAAGTAACATTGGTACAGCTCTTCCATGCGGTCCGGCGAGGCAAGCACCAATTCTACCACTTCAAGCGTCCGACCCAGTGAATTTGGGTGGCCCCCAGTCAGCATCGCGCGAAAGTCTTCCATCTGGCCAGATTATCAAATCAGCGAGCGCAAAAAAAGCGGGGCCACAAAGCCCCGCCTGATATTCTTGCCAATAACTGACAGATTAGCGTTTTGAGAACTGGAAGCTACGACGCGCTTTAGCACGGCCATACTTCTTACGCTCAACAACACGGCTATCGCGTGTCAGGAAGCCACCCGGCTTAAGAACAGAGCGAAGGCCTGGCTCCATATGGGTCAAGGCCTTTGAAATACCATGACGAACCGCACCAGCTTGGCCTGAAAGACCGCCACCGCTAACAGAAATCACAATATCATATTGTGTTTCACGATTTGCCGCGATGAGTGGTTGCTTGATAACCATCTGTAGAACAGGACGCGCAAAATAAGTTGCAAAATCCCGTTCTTTAACAGGCTTCACCTTTTCTTTGCGTGCTTTCGAACGCACAGACAATTTCTTTGGCTCACCCTGTACGGTAATCTTACCAGTTCCAGGCTTTAGCCAAACGCGTGCAACAGCGTCTTTACGTTTGCCTGTTGCATAGGCTCGGCCATGTTCATCAACTTTTTTCTCATAAACTGGTGCAGCTTCAACAGCTGCAGCTTCAGCGACGGCGCCAGTTGCAGCGCCCAATTCTTCGAGTGAATTAATTTCAGCCATGGGGATCAACCAGCTTTCTTGTTCTTGGAGTTCATTGCGCCAACGTCAAGCACTTCAGCTTGCTGAGCTTCATGCGGATGCTCTGTACCAGCATAAACACGAAGGTTCTTCATTTGGCGACGTCCGAGCGGTCCGCGTGGAATCATACGCTCAACAGCTTTTTCAACAACGCGCTCAGGAAAACGACCTTGTAGAAGTTGGTCAGCTGTGCGTTGCTTGATGCCGCCTGGGTGGCCGGTATGCCAATAGTAAGTTTTGTCAGAGCGTTTTTTGCCAGTGAAGACAACTTTATCTGCGTTGATAACGATAATGTTGTCACCATCGTCAACGTGCGGTGTGTAAGAGGGTTTGTGCTTGCCGCGAAGACGGTTTGCAATAATAGAAGCTAGCCGACCAACAACGAGGCCTTCTGCATCGACTATTACCCACTTTTTCTCCACCTCGTGAGGCTTCTGCGAAAATGTACGCATAAGAGTTTCCTTTAATTCATCCATAATCCTTCAGGATCAGGCTTTTTTTGTTGCTTGCATTGGGTTCCAGCATTGCTGAAATTCCAAAAATAAACCGCGCAAAATATATTTTAGCGCGATTGCGGTCCGTTTAGAGATGGGCAGGGGGGATGTCAAGTCGTTGGTAAAGTGGGAAGCTAAAAATAACGTGTGATTTCAATAACATATAAATGTGGTATTATTTTACCATATTGATTCATTCAGAATCCATCTCTCAACAGTAAAACCCAGCAAGAATTAGATGGCTGATAGGGCAGAGTGATCCAGCTTTATGATTTTATGACTAGAAAGGCCTGCGTCGAGTTCGATCAGAGCCGCCAGAGACGGCGTGCTGTTTGTTCAGAATGACCGATCTCATGCCCTTAGAGTGAATAATGATCAGACTCAAAATCTGAAGTTTTGGAGGATTAGGCAAGTTATTCGGAGTAAGCCGAGTTTTCGAAATCGCATATCGAACTTAGTTTCCTGGTCATGGGTCGATGGATCATCCCGTCGATCAAACAGAGCAACGAAAGGGTACAATATGGCTATTTCAGATCAAACTCCGCTCAAATCAGGTTTTCACGCAAAAAGCTCGGCAGCAGAAGTTCTTGAAGGTCACGACCTATCGGGAAAAACAGCAATTGTAACTGGAGGTTATAGTGGCATCGGCCTCGAGACCGTTCGTGCGCTTGCTGACAAAGGTGCATCTGTGATTGTACCGGTACGTTCCGAGGCAAAAGCGCAGGAAAATCTTGTTGATCTCAAAGGAGATATCAAGACTGCCGCGCTCGATCTTTCGGATCTAGGATCAGTGAGAGACTTCGCAGCTGCTATGCAGGACACGCTAGATCGTCTCGATATGCTCATCAACAATGCAGGTGTGATGGCAAGTCCTGAATCGCGCGTTGGGCCTGGTTGGGAATCTCAGTTTGGTATTTGCCACATGGGCCATTTTGCTTTGACGCAAGGTTTACTTTCCCTGCTGCAGAACACAGAGGATGCCCGCTTGGTCGCACTTTCATCAACTGCACACAAGCTTTCAGATATTCGGTGGGATGATATGCAATTTGAAGAGTCTGAATATGACAAATGGCAAGCTTACGGCCAGGCAAAAACGGCTAATGCTCTATTTGCAAATGCTCTTTCGCGTCGTTTAAAACCTACCGGTGGCCTGGCATTTTCAGTTCATCCTGGCGGAATTTTCACGCCACTACAGCGGCATTTACCTCAAGAAGAGATGATAGCGATGGGATGGCTGGATGAAAATGGCGATCCTTCAGAGCTTGCAAAAGCTGGCTTTAAAAGCCCAGAGCAGGGTGCCTCCACGACATTGTGGGCCGCCACATCACCCCAACTTGTCGGCAAACCAGGCGTTTACTGTGAGGACGCGGATATCGCTGCGATTACCGATGCAGACAATCCTGCAGCTCGATTTATTGGCGTTGATCCGCACGCCTGCGATGATGAATCGGCTGAGCGTCTTTGGGAAATGAGCGAAAAAATGCTTCAGTCTGCATAGTCCATGTCGCACTCGCAGGAACGGGGCTCCCTGCCGTATAGGTGGGGGGTAACCGTTCTTTGCCGTTGACTGGCCACAACCAACATAGAAATAGCTTACTCATTTGTAATGTTGAGGTCATTGATCTTTGGTCGCTGCGCGGTATCTTTTAATCCAGTAGCGAAAGTGACCATGGGAGATAATCGATGAAACCTCATTTCTATAGCCGTCGTCATATTTTGCTCGGCGCAGGCGCTTGTTCTGCCGCAATGGCGACTGGGACGGCCGGCTTGATTATGCCTGCAAGTGCGAGCGAGAAATTTGCGCCAACAAGGACCATGCGTGGCGGTGCGAATAATTATAGCCCAAATGCTCCAATCGTCGAAAATTTGGGCACCGGTTTTCTGATGTATGGAACTGTGCTAAAGGCCGGAACCGGCGAACCCTTGCCAAATGTCCGTATTCAGATTTGGGCAGCTACTGGTCGAGGCGGCGAGCGCGAACCGAGTAATCACGGGAGCGTGCTGACAAAAGCTGATGGGTCATATCAGTTAGAAATGTCGCAGATCGTACCAAATTTCGGCCAACCGCATGGCCATTTGGCATATGATGATTCAGAGTTTGAGACGGTATTCTTACGTCCAGTGATGAATAGCGCGAGTGACACAAGCTTGCAGGCCGACTTTATATTGGCGCCCGCATAGTCCATGCTGCGCATAGCGCAACGAAGAAACAGAAAAGCTGTCTTGATATGGCTGGCTTTGGCCAGCCTCATTTTAGCTCCTCTTTTGATTGCGGCGTTAAATCCACTTCAAGCAAGCCGAAATGCAGCTTATGTCGTTGCTAGCCTATCGGGAGTTCTTGCGTTGGGCTTGTTGCTAGCTCAACCTTTGCTAGCAGCTGGTTACCTGCCGGGTGTGCCGATGGTCAGGATGCGGCGTTGGCACCGATGGATTGGAAGCTGCATTATCATTGCGGTCGCCCTTCACATTGGCGGGCTATATTTGACAAGCGCACCAGATACGATCGATGCATTATTGCTCGTCTCGCCGACGCCATTTTCTGTCTATGGTGTTGTTGCCATGTGGAGCATTATACTCACCGCGCTTTTAGTCGCGACGCGGGGGCGGCTTGGCTTAAAGAACACCACTTGGCAGATCGCGCATAATCTACTGGCGGTCATCGTCGTCATCGCTACCATCGTTCATGCCTTGATGATTGAAGGCACGATGGGCCAGGTTTCAAAGGTTCTGCTTTGTATGGCCGTGATTGTTGCGACTGGAGCGGTGGTTGTCCATCTTCGCATCATAAAGCCGCTATCGAGGCGGAATTGAATATGTCGCCGTCGCTTGAGCCACCAATATCTCAGCCTCGTCAACGATATTGCACTCGACGACTGCCAATCGCTTGCCCAATTTAAGTAACCTGCTTTTGCACCACAGTGGGCCCGGCTGCGGTTTATGCATGAAGTTAATGTTCAAATTTGTGGTGACGGTGTGTTTGGCAGGCCCGATATGACCTAATATTGCGAGATAAGCTCCAACATCGGCGAATGTGAATAATGTGGGGCCGGAAACTGTGCCGCCCGGTCTTAAATGCCTTGAAATCGGATCAAGCCGCATCGTCAACTTGCCAGAACTGACCTCTACGACTGAAAAGACACGTCCATCTACATGAACTTCGGGGAACTCTTCCTCAAGAAAGGTTTCCAGTTCAGATACACTCATTACCGGTTGAAAAGCGGTCATGATGAATGTGTGTTCTTTGAAGTGAGAAACGGCGCGATCAAGAAGTATGCGAAGTAGCAAGCCAGCAAAATCTGGCTTCTCATTAGAACTTCGCTGTCCGCAGCCTGCCCGCCATAGTAGCCAAGGCCCCAAAATCCGACAAAGCAGAGAAGCAGTAATAGGCGGACGAACCACCGTTTGAAGCCGGGCGCTGTCTGCGTAATGAAAATCGCCAGAATTGGAGCAACCAACATGCCGATCATTGCAATCATACCAGAGGAATTGTCGGGAACAGCGCGCAGCGCGCTAAAGAAAGGCAGCAGATACCATTCCAAAACGCCGTTGGGCGCAACTGCCGTGTCAGACGCCTGAGCGAGCTGAACGCCATCAAACAGGGTCGTCGCTGCAATAATAGCAACCATCAACACTGCAATGATTCCCAAGAGCCTTTCGGTCATCCCTTCGCCGCTTTCGGTAAGGGAGAATCGCGCGGCGACGTTAAGTCCGAAAAAGAGCAAGAAGACCAGCAATCCGGCAGCTGTATCTTCAAACTACATTTTCAACGGTCCTTACGCGGAATTTTTCGATGACGCTAACAATAACGGTATCTTTGACCAGAGCCGAAGAGGCGC
>JBCDFK010000188.1:0-5188 GCA_039178065.1 Pseudomonadota bacterium
GGCTTCTATGCGGGCAATGACCCCGTTGATTATGCAGCAACAGCGCCTGGCCTATACGTGGGCGAAGGCAAAGCACTGCCGTTCTAACCAACAATCTGCTACTGTTCTTGCTGGCCAGATGGCCAGCAAGCATCAGCACTGTGCTTTTGATCTTATCGTTGCCTGAGCGCTTTGCTAATTAATTGGTCGATCGTCTCCCAAACGACCAATTGGTGCTCAGGGGTTGAACCCTCCCCTGGGCATCGAAATTATAGCGTATACGGAAACAGAGATGACTGCAGCAATTGAGTCCAACGCCGGACCACCGCCAAAACAGCGAAAGCGCCGAAGTAAGCGTTTGAAAAAATGGTTTCCGTACCTGCTTGTGGCACCCGCCGTGCTCTACCTCATGATGATCACGCTCTATCCTGGTGTCTACGCTATTATTCAGAGCTTTCACGCTGTCAAATTTGGACCATGGAACTATGTCGGTTTTCAAAACTACATAGAATTATGGAGCGACTATCAATTCTGGGGTGCACTCGCTAACACATTGATAATCGGTTCAATTTCGCTCACTTTACAATGCACAATAGCGCTCACACTTGCGTATTTCGCCTACCGTGACCCATGGGTAAAGGGATGGCGGATAACCTTTCTCGTGCCTATGTTGTTTATGCCCTCTGCGGTAGCATTTATCTACAAGCTGGCCTTCCAAGACGCTCGAGTATTCTCTGATATTTTGATCAGGATCGGACTCATAGATGGCAATTTGGCTATCCAGTCGTCTGTTTGGATGAGCCGAGCGCTTTTGATCGTTGCAGATGTCTGGCAATGGACGCCCTTCCTCTTCATTATCTTTGTTGCTGGCCTGCAGGGACAGGATGAAGAAGTTGAAGAGGCCGCTCGCCTCGATGGCGCGACATGGCCAAAGATATTTTGGAATATCTCGCTTCCGATGATGAAACCAATCATAGCGGTTGCGCTTGTGCTTAGGGCGATCGACATCACCACAATGTTCGCAAATGTCTTTATCGTGACGAAAGGCGGCCCCGCATTCGGGACTGAGACAATCAGTTATTTCATATATCGCACCGGTTTCAAATTCTTCAACTTTGGCTATGCGTCCGCCGCGTCAGTCATCATGCTGATATTGACGATTATTATCGCTCAGGTGGTGGTCAAACGTGCATTTGTTTCTGCGAGGGCTTAGCCATGGCGTCTGTAAGAAGATCAAAGGGCGAAAGCCATCTCATCCGTTATTTGATCTTAGGATCATGGGCATTATTCTGTTTGATGCCGGTGCTTTGGTTTCTGACAATCGGTCTGAGGCCACGGGTCGAAATCATCACACCAACGCCAATCTATTGGCCCACCTTCTCGCTCGAAGCGTGGAACATGATCTGGCGGGATTGGCCGATGGCAAAATACCTCATGAACTCCGTTGCCGCGATATTTGGTTCAGTCGTTATTGATCTGGTCTTAGCGATCCCAGCGGCTTATTCGCTGGCGCGGTACGAGTACAGAGGGCGCGATGATATTGGATTTTACATCTTATCCACACGCATGATGGCACCAGCCATCGTAGCAATCCCAATATTTTTCCTATTCCGCAATATGGGCCTATTGGATTCGGTTTGGGCGCTGATGCTGATTTACGCTGCGATCAATCTATCGATCGTTACCTGGATTATTCGCTCCTATATGATTGATATACCCAAGGAGCTCGAAGATGCAGCCCGCACCGATGGCGCCAGCGACTTGCGTATACTTTGGGAAATAATTGTTCCTGCAATTCTGCCTGGCATAATAACCGCGGCCGTCATTGCGATGATCTTTGCAATCAACGAGTTTCTTTTCACGCTTTTGATTGCCTCCACACCCAATGCCTACACAATGTCCGTGGCACTGGCGAATTTCACAGGTGGATCCGACGGTGTAATTTACAACGCAATTGCGCTGGTTTCATTCCTGGCATTCCTGCCAGTCTTCATTGTGGTGCTTCTAATACAAAATCACTTGTCCCGTGGTCTAACCATGGGAGCGGTCAAAGGATAAGAAATGGCCAGGATTCAGTTAAACAACATTCAAAAACGCTGGGGCTCAGTATACGGCGTGCGCGATGTTAATATTGACATTGCAGACGAGGAATTTCTCGTTCTTTTGGGGCCGTCGGGCTGCGGAAAAACCACCACTATGCGCATGATTGCGGGCCTTGAAGAACCCACTGAGGGCGATGTCATCATGGATGGCGAAATAATGAACGATGTGGATGCACGTGATCGCGATGTCGCAATGGTATTTCAGGGATATGCACTTTATCCCAACATGAGCATCTACGAGAATATCAGATTTCCGCTCCGCATGCGGGATGTGCCAAAAGCCGAACAGGACGCCCGCATTCGAAAAGCTGCGGACATGGTGGAGATGGGTCCATATCTCGACCGGAAACCTGGCGCTCTCTCTGGTGGTCAAAGACAACGAGCAGCATTGGCGAGGGCGGTAGTGCGCTCACCACAAGTATTCCTAATGGATGAGCCGCTTTCAAATCTTGATGCGAAACTCCGGCAGGCCATGCGTATTCAGATCAAACAATTGCAGCGACAACTGAAAATCACCTCCGTTTATGTAACACACGATCAGATTGAGGCGATGACATTGGCCGATCGCATCGTTGTAATGGACCAGGGCTCCATTCAACAGATTGGTACACCAGATGAAATTTATTCCGATCCTGCCAACACCTTTGTGGCAGGGTTCATTGGGGCGCCGCCTATGAACATTGTCGATGGCGAAATCAAAGCGGGGGTTTTCACCGCCCCTGGTTTGAAGGTTGCCAATGTCAAAATCGATCATGAGGGGCCGGCCAAACTCGGTATTCGCCCCGAGGATTGCATCGTCTCGCCTCCAAAGTCCCCTATTCACCTTGAGGGCGAGGTTTATGGCGTGGAGCCAACAGGCGACATGACCTACCTTTCGCTCAAAGTCGGCGGCCTTGACTTTGAAGTCAAAGCTGATCGATCCTATCGGGCCGAACTTGGTTCAAGTGCGAATGTTGGTTTCGATCTTGAACATCTGTATTTCTTCAAGGCGGATAGCGGAGATCGATTGAGATAACACGATGAAATTTGATTACACCTCAATCGGGTTTTATACCTTCGACTGTCTGGGGCGTCCGGTCACAGAAATTCCGCCTGGTGGCGGCACCTATTTTATCGATGAACTCACAATGGCAGTATCAGGTGCAGCGGGTTCTGCTTCCATTGTTGCAGCTAAGCACGGCCTGTCTGTGCAAGCGGTAGGCGGCATTGGCCCAGACGATATGGGCGCATGGGTTCTGCAAAAGCTAAAGAGCTTCGATATCAATGTCGACAATATGGAGCTTTGTCCCGACTTTACCACCTCATCGTCGATCGTTACGACCCGCCCGGACGGTGCACGCCCTGCCCTACACAAGAAAGGGGCTACAGGCGGTTTTTTCATCAATGACGACCAGGTTGATAGAGTTTTAGACACCAAGATTTTGCACGTCGGTGGTGTGGGCTTAATGGATGCAATGGACAAAGGACGGACCGCTGAAATCATGCGGGACGCCAAGGCAAGGGGATGCATCACCACATTGGATGTCTTTGCATCTACTAAAGAAGATCTTGCGCTGATCGAGCCGCTCTTGCCTCACACCGATTACTTCATGCCGTCGGAAGAGGAAGCCATGGCGCTCTCAGGTCTTTCTGATTTCGACGAGATCGCAGACTTCCTACTTGGCAAGGGAGCAGGCTGTGTAATACTGACTTTGGGCGAACTTGGCGCAATGTATCGCCATCAAAGCGGGGCTTCATTCGAAATCTCAGCTTACGACATCGACGTTGTTTGCACTTGCGGATGCGGTGATTGCTTTAATGCAGGATTTGCAACTGGGTTGCACCTTGAGATGTCGCCCGAAGATTGCGTTCGAATAGCCCAGGCTTCCTCGGCTCAAAACGCGATGGGACTTGGTTCCCAGGCTGTTGTGAAAGACCTCGATAGCACCCTCAAATTCATGAAAAATACGCCCTTGAAATGAGAAAGGCTGCTAAAAAAATGTCTACTACACAAGGCAAATTTGATGCCCCGGCTCAGAGAAGTGTGTTAATCTGACAAAGGGCAGGCACGGAGCAAGCGATGGCGCAACATGGATCAACAGGTTCCCAAGCGGTAGAAATCCTTGGCTTGGCCACCAAGGATGTTCTTCGCGGATTTAGACATGTAACACTCTATTTTCGTGCCATCGGCGTGAAGGCAATTGCTGCATTTCCCAGTTTCTTGCGCAAACCATCAAAGCGTATGGTAGATGGAATCGATACGATTGCCGAGCAGGTTGAGCGCAGAACCGCCACTGTTGTCCATCAATATTTAGATCCGGATATCACCCGAGATTCGGAGATGGCAACATTTCCCAAGATCGTTGTGCGGGACGATGCGGCTCGTTTGTTTGCTAAAACCACATATGACAACCTCAAACTCACTCTTAGCTATCTGACACCACAACTCGAACTGAACGAAAGATTTTTCATCAGCGAGATGTTGTCTGCCTGTGCCTATCGCAAAGTTGATATGGATAATCTCGCAGACTATGACGAATACCTCCATGCAGCGATCGTGTTACAGCAGCTTGAAAAGCAAGGCGCCATCCGAACCCACCGCAGCCTAAATGCTGCACGATCAAACGATAGCGAAATTAAGAAGCTGACGCAGATTGCATATTTTTCACACATGCTTTGGCTGCTGGTTGCTCGCGACTACGAGGCTGAAAGAGAATTTCATTTGCTTCATGCTTGCTGCGACCTTTCGGCAGTAATTTACGAGCAAATCGCCGAAGCTGAAGGGGACAGAGAGAAAACTGCTGACCTTTTGCGCATCCATGCGGAGATGGTGTAATGAATCCAAACCGGCAGATCGCGCCCACCGATTTGAACGTTCCCTCGGATCAAGCCTATCGAAAATCGATACAACGCCTGCGCTGGTTCCGCTCGACCTTTGAGGAACAAATTGAATCCATCGAACTTCGCACCGGAATAGAATACAAGCTCGATCCAAAAGCTTTGACCGAGTGCTTTCTCGACTGGATTCGACATTTCGAGGCAGCCAAACCAAATGTCCCTAAACATAGGGTTGCCTATGTCGGATTTGCCGCTGGGCAGATGCTTAAAGAACTGCTGCTGAAAAAGCC
>JBCDFK010000189.1:0-5178 GCA_039178065.1 Pseudomonadota bacterium
CCGTCTCGCTTTGCTTGAGGACGTCAGCCATTGGTCGAGTGGCGAAACCGGCCCAGCGGGTTGATCCGGCATAGCCGCGCCCTCCATGACCAAATCGGCACGATTTTATGACCGAACGCGCTTTTTCAACGCTGTCGATATGTGGAACAATGATACCAGTTGCTCCTGAATCAAGCGCGTTGAGAATCTGCGACGGCTCACTATTTGGTACGCGAACCAATGTGGGAAAATCGAGTGCTCGGGCAATCGCCAAACACATGTCTAGTCTGCCCCGATCAAAGGCCACGTGCTCCGCATCAAGAGCAATAAAGTCAAGTTGCGATTTCGCTAACACTTCAACCAGTTCATAGGAAGGCGTTTTGACAAATGTCCCGGTCATGATGTCGCCATTCGCCATACGATTTTTCAAATTTTGGTCGGTCATTTTAGATTCCGTTTCATGAACGAGGCCAGTTTGCCGGTATGCGAGCACTACCCCGAACTATGAGTTCGCTTTCGATCTCAATTTTTTTGCGCTTGGTGCTTGGCTCATCGATCATCTTAAGAAGCATCGATGTTGTTGCTTCCACCATCCGATTGGCAGGCTGTCGCATCGTTGTAAGATCGTGGGTACTCCATGACGCCATTCGCACATCGTCATATCCGACAATTGATACATCCTCAGGGACTCGAAGCTTGAGCTCGATCTTGAGTGTTTCCAAAACAGCAAATGCCATGTGATCATTGCCCACAAATATTGCGTCCGGCTTTGTCCTGCCGGCGAACAAATCTCGTGTTGCTTGAGACGCTTTCTCGCGACTAAATTCGCCATCCAAACAAGCAACTGGCTCCATGTCTTTTTCTGTCAGGTAGTCAACGAATCCCGCCTGGCGTTGTTGTCCAGTCATCGATTTGCGCCAACCTGAAATATGCGCGATTTGTTTATGGCCGCCGGCGACTAAAAATTCGGCTGCTTTACGTCCGCCCGCATAGTTGGCAGCCGTAACCGATGCGACGTTTTTGCCAAGCTGTCCACGGTTGAACAGAACAAATGGTATGCCGATTTCATCCAAGCGTTCGGTCAATTTGTTGGACATACTTACAGAGGCAAGAATAATTCCATCGACTTGTTGATCGAGCAGTTTTTCGACAACAGGATCAACTTCCTCTTCCAAGTTCGCAGCAAAAAAAATCGAAATGTGATAGCCCATTTCATTGAGAGAGGCGGACAGTTTTTCTAGGGCTTCGGGATAAAATGGATTGTCTAGATAGGCGACAACAACGCCAATGGTTCGTGATTTCCCGGTGATTAGAGACCGGGCCAATGCGTTGGGTCTATATCCAAGCTCATCGGCTGCTTTTTCGACTTTCTCACGTAGTCCAGCACGCACCATTGAACCGCGTGAAAACACACGGCTGACAGTCGGCTGACTTACGCCTGCGCGTTTTGCAACATCCAGCGAAGTAACTTTTGCCGAAGATCTGCCCAATAGTGTCTCCTATTTATATTTACCGCGTTGGAAACGATCTTGCAGTCGCTCAATGACGTCGAAACCTAGCTGATTCAGCAGGTCCAGCATATCTAGCGGTACCCAGTTTTCTCGGATCAACCCTTCATGATGATGATAAAAATCCATTACGCGCATTGTCACATTTTTGCCAGTCGAAGGCATTCCCGCAAAGCCGCCACCATAGTGTACGGCGCAGATACTGGGCCAACCGCCCGTGACTGAATAGTCGCCATCGCCTATGCGGATATAGTGCCCTGCACCGAACTCGGCACGCACCTTGGCTATTTCTTCAGCGGTTCCACGCGGCCGCTGAAAAGCTTGGCGAAACGGTAATTGATGATAGTCGACAAATCCGGCCAAGCCACGATTTGTCCCAATGCCAGAAGGCCCATACCACATCATTTTTGGATGCCAATGCTCCTTCTGCGGCATTGCAAGCAGTCCTTCACGAGATGGGACTTCCTGATCAAAATCAAACAATGTTTTGTGCATTGCCAATGTCTGCGCAATTGAAGCAGCTGAGCGCGAGGGATCGGTTTGGTGCAGCACGATGCCGTCTGATGTGCGCGGGCCGAACCACATACCCTCTTCGCCATAGCTGGGTGCGATGGGCCAAAATCCCGCTTGGCGTATGAAATCCAAGACGTCCCAAAGAAGGTTAGCCTGAACGATTTTCCCATCTTCGATTTCATAAACTTCACCATAACGCAATGTAATGGATTGCCCATTTGCTGGAATTGTTAGCCAGTTCTTTTTGAAGGTCCCACAATAATGACCGATCGCCGCGATATAACTTCGGCCTTCATACTCTCCACCCACGAATATCAAATCGCGCCTTTCCATATCAGGTAGAGCACTCTTGAGTGGACCAAATATGTTGGCAATTGCGGCGGCATTGCCATCCATTTCATTCATTGGATGGGCTGCTCGCCATTCTGCCTTTTCGTGGGCAAACAACGCCAATTGTTCGCTTAAGTGTTCAGGCTTGGACTCGGCAAACTGCGCTAATGCCTTGTAGAATTTAGTCTTTATCGCCAGCACAATTGTTCCTCAAAATAATCAATTTATTCGATCTTGCATACGTATTCAAAAAATGCCAGTCTTAATTTGAATTGTTGAAAAGTTGGATATTTTCCATCTCAATTTGGCGAGGAAACAAGGGAGAGTTTCATGTATCATTTCAAAAAAGCACTATTAGCAAGTGCGATCGTTCTTGGCGGAGCGACAGCTTCGTTCGCAGCATGTGGTGTCGATAGTGGCCGCGTTGGCATCGTTGGTAACGAATTTCCTGCCATTCAAACTGTAGCAGAGAACGCAGCTAAGTGTGATGGATTAGACGTCAAAGCAAATTTGACTGCCGATCACCAGAAAATCAATTTGGCTGGTATGCAGGGCAATCCTGCAGAGTACACAACGGCAATTATTGCCAACTCATCGATCGTGGCATTGATCAACGAAGATGTGCTTCGCCCGCTTGATGATTTGATTGCAAAACATGGCCAAGACATTCCGAAAAACCAGCTTATCACAATTGATGGTAAAGTTATGGCGGTTGCATTCATGGCGAACGCACAGCATCTTGTTTACCGCAAAGACATCCTTGATGAGTTAGATATTGCTGTCCCGACTTCATACGAAGAGGTGTTGGCCGCGGCTGAGAAAATCCGCGCTTCTGGAAAATTGCAAAATCCAGTTGGGGGTGCCTACAAGACCGGCTGGAACCTCGCCCAGGAATTCGTCAACATGTATATTGGAACGGGCGGCTCATTCTATAAGCCTGGCACCGCCGAAGTCGCGATTAATAACGCGCAGGGCGTCGAAGCACTCAACATGATGAAGAGCCTATCTGAGTACATGAATCCAGACTTCCTCACTCATGACTCGAACTTGACTTCCGATGAGTGGGAAGCTGGCAATGTGGCCCTCATGAATATGTGGGGTTCGCGCACCGGTCGCCTTATGGACGATGAAGGTGCGGAACCGGTAGTTTATGAAAACACAACTGTCGGCGGTCCGCTAACAGTTGGAGATAGCGGTAAGCGCGCCACGACTTTGTGGTGGGATGGTTGGACCGTCGCTAAAAACATTTCTAACGAAGATGCTGAAGCAACATTTGTCGCCATGAAAAACGGCATTAGCCCAAGCATCTTGAACGATGAGACCATGGGGCAAGCCGTTTGGATGATCGATGGTTATCAGCCAGCGCCAGTGAACCAGGGTGTTTTCGATACAATTGCTGCAGGCGCATCACCTTATCCGATGCTTCCATACCATGGCCTTTTGCATACAGCGCTTGGCGACAATATCTCCGACTTCTTGCAAGGCAAGGAAAGCGCGGAACAAGCGCTCAGCGATATTGAGGCTGCATACACAGCGGCCGCAAAAGAAAAAGGCTTCTTGAACTGATCAAGACCTAAATCGGAGGCCTAACAGGCCTCCGAATTTTTTCTCACGGAAGTTGGTGCCATGAAACACAAGACCTTTTTTTGGTTCATGTTGCCGTCAGGCTTGGCTATGCTGTTGTTTATTGCAATGCCAATCGTTTCGGTATTGATCCAATCTGTTTATGCGCCGCATGAGCAAGTCATCATTGAAGTTGAAAATTGCGGGCCATTTGGCTGTGAAACTTCAACAGCTGTTGATCAAGATGCAACGCGCGACCTGCGAGAAGCTGAACCGCTCGGGCGTTTTGTTGGCAACAACATTTACACCGACCGAAACCATTTGGCGACGAGCGAAATCGGCCTTGCCTGGCAGTCATCGACCGGGATTGGCGACTTTTTCTCGAAGCTTTTGAACTTGCCATTTTATGGCGCTTTGCTGTTCACGCTGACCTACACTGCGGTGGTGACACCGATGGCGTTGATATTTGGATTTGTAATCGCTCTTGCGGTCAACACCCTGCCCAAATTGCTCAAGGGGCCGATGATATTCTTCTCATTGTTGCCGATGATTGTCACACCGCTAATCGGCGCGCTGATCCTGTTTTGGATGATCGATGCGCGCGGCGTGCTTGGCTCGTTCATACAATGGATTGCAAGCGATCCGAATTTATCGCTGAAGGCATCTACACCGCTGACATGGGCGATGCTCATGGTTTATGGAATTTGGAGCTCAGCGCCATTCGCCTTTGTGGTCTATTATGCCGGTCTTCAGACGGTGCCAGACGATACGCTCGAATCTGCGATGATCGATGGCGCTACACCATTTGAGCGCATACGATATGTGGTTCTGCCACATCTGTTGCCGCTGACGACTTTTATGGCGCTTATAAAAATTATGGATAATTTCCGGGTGTTTGAACCAATCGTCAGCTTTAACGCTGCCGCCCATGCGCAGTCACTATCCTATTTCATATACAATGATCTTGGCGGCGAAACCCAGCTGCTATCGTCGTCGGCAGCGACTTCGGTGATCACGATCATTTGCGTCTCAATCTTGTTGTCTCCGGTGCTTTACCGCACTTGGCGCGACTTTGGTAAATCATAGGGGGACGTAATGGCTGTTGTTCAAAACAAAAAATACTCTGTTGCGTTGATGCTCACTTGGGTTTTCCTCGTCGTGTGGCTCATCGTTGCCGCCTTCCCATTTCTATGGACGCTTTGGGGATCATTCAAAGTCGAAGGGGACTTCTTTTCAAAGGCCGATTGGACGCGCGCACTCACCGGTGAATTAACTCAGGTTGAGA
>JBCDFK010000190.1:0-5159 GCA_039178065.1 Pseudomonadota bacterium
ACAGATTCAATTGAATGCGCAAATCGCTGACCTATCAACCACACTGCTGCCAGGCCACCCCCGGATAAAAGCATTGCGCTCGCAATTGGGTGACCTTAGCGTTCAGATCCGCAGTCAGGCCAGAAATGTTCTTGATAGCTTGCGCAATCAGGCAGCTACCGAACGCAACCGAGAAGCCGAACTGATTGCAGATGTAAATAGTTTGAAGGCGGCATCATCGGATGCAAATACGAATCTGGTTGAGTTGCGCGCGTTGGAGCGAGTGGCTGCTTCTCAACGTGGCTTACTTGAAAGCTACTTGATCCGTTTTCGTGAAGCCCGCTCACGGGATGAAACCGAATATGCGCCACCCAATGCGCGTGTCATATCAACGGCAACGGTTCCCACCAGCCCATCTTTCCCAAAGATGGGACCGATTCTCTCAGCAACCTTTGTTGGCGCGCTTTTACTAATGATACTCGTTACACTTTTGAGAGAGCTATTTTCAGGAAGAGCTATTGTACCTGCCAAAGGTCAATTGCAGTCTCCTGATCATTTGGTGGATACACAAAGAAAAGCTAAAGCTAATTCAGCCTATGAAACAAAACCTACTGCTTCAGCGCCAGCGCGCCCAGAACCGAGCTCTGCCGCTTCGGCAATCTTAAATGCTCCCAAGCCCACAACGGTCCCTAGTGCTAATGATAACTTCTCTGTTGCGGCGTTATCGAGACAACTAATCGATAGGGGTTCTAAACGTGCAATTGTGATATCTCCCGAAGGTGACATTGGGTCGATTTGTACCGTAGGACTTGTACGTGCCATGGCTGATGAGGGCTTACGGCCAGTGCTGGTTGATTTGACTGGCACGGCAGCATCATCTCAACACATGGTCGCAGATTATCCTCTGCCAGGGATCACCGATTTATTGGCTTCTCAAGCTAATTACTCAGATGTGATTCATGCCGATGCCGCGTCATACGCGCATGTTATCCCCACCGGAAACGCGGATGCAGAAGTTGCGATGCGTGCAGCTGACCGACTTCCAATCATCATAGATGCACTGGCTTCTGCCTACGATATGGTTGTTGTCGATTGCGGCGCAACGAGCGCAGCAGGCCTAAAGCGCCTGAGTACAGTTGATACTGAGGTGATCATGGCAATGGTCGAACCAGATTCGGGTCAGGCAATTCGAGCAGCTGAAGACTTAATTGTGAGTGGTTACACAGATGTCCTCATTATGACAGGTGATGATATGCCTTCGCCGATATCGCCAAAGCCGGATCTGCGGTTTGCATGAGAGTCAGTAATTGCCGGTGTAACTAGGCTTTAAAGCACCATATCCATCCCAGGTGCTTGCGCGCTTTCTTGATTTTGGACCAAATGAATTGGTTTGCTTTCAGATTTCGAACGAATTTTCCGCGCGCGATTTTATATGCGGCAATGAGGTTTCCGATTGCACTCAGGCCAACAATCGTATCTCGATGCCAAGTTTCAATTTCGCACCAACTGCGCTTATAAAATTCGTCTCCAATACCAAAATCGAAGATCTCTAATTCATTTTCGCATGCATCTTCGATTGCATGAAAAAATAGTATGTCGCCGGGGCCACATGCCGCATATTCATTGTCAAATGTGCCAAACTCAACGGTTATACGATTTCTATGAACGGTGCAGCCAATGACTGAGATCACTTTTCCATCAAGCTTCAGAGTTTTCAAAAGATGTTTTGGTTTATCGACGTTGCAACTTGCCATAAACATCTGGGCAAACATTTCGCGCACTTGCGGATCTTCAAATACATCGCAAATGCCCTGCTTTTTAAAGCGCTCAGCTTTCATTGCAAAAAATGAACTTAGAACGTCACGCACTTCCTCGCATGGCACCTGATGAACAACATCGACCTGTCCCAGCGGCTCAAGCTTGCGCATATGACTACGTTGACGTTTGCGTTTGCGTTTGCCGTGGTGGCGCTCTTGCACTTTAGCAAAGCCGCCATCCAGCGATAGGGATAAGGCGACATTCGGACTTTCAGAACTATTGGCAAATGAAAACGGATTCTTGATGCCCTCGAATGTCTCGTGCTGGCGCTCAAGGAAAATTGCAATCGGCGCATTAGTGAGTTTTTTTATGCTATCAACGAAGTCAGTTTGATCAATTCCGACCAGCGCTTCAATATCGTTTACTTCGCCAACCGGAAAATTGCCGTTGGCATGTGTTCCACCACAATATGTAGCAATACCGTGTCGATTAATTTCAAGCGGCAAGAGAACTTTCCCATGCCCAGCCTTAGCAAAAGTCAGGAAATATGGATTGGAGTTTTCTTTGCTCAGCCAAGCCCGAAGAAATGCTTTTGACTGGTAACCAGTGCAAAGCAAATCATCGCTCAAACCTTCGACAAGCGCGAGCGCCTCTTCACGAGACGTGATGCACGTGGCCAACAATGGCTTTACCATACTGTCGATGTTCGATGGTGCTCGAGCAAAATCTGAGCCAATATCAACCATGTATAAATCCTTTGCAGGCACTATTAGCGCATCAAAGTTTCTAATGTTTTGAATTTCTCTTGGGAGCCAGGGGATTTCGACCTCAAAGCCGGTGAAAGTGTAATGTCAGTTTCTAAAACCTTAATGCGAAAGAGTTTTATGATTGGTGCGCGCTATTCCGGCATCGCCAATCTAGCTTCTCCGTTTCTCGACGGTTGTGGCGCAATTTTCATGCTGCATCGCGTTGGTACTCCTCCCTTAGAGAGTGGCATTAATGGATTGCTCAACGTCAAAGGTGAGTTCTTGCAGCAATTGCTTTCTGAGTTAAAGCAAAGTGGATTGCTCTTTGTGTCTATGGATGAAACCATTGATCGTCTGAAGAGCGGCCACCGAGATGAAAAATTCTCTACTGTTACACTAGATGACGGCTATCGCGACAATTTGCAGATAGCAGCGCCAATTTTCAATGAAATGCAGGTTCCATATACCATCTATACCTGTACTGGGTTTGCATCGGCTAAGGCATCCCTTTGGTGGGAAATTGTCGGCGAAATTATCGATGCTCAATCCCAGATATCTTTGGGAACGAAGGATGGGATACGAGAGTTTACTTGTAAAACTAGAGCGGAAAAACAATTCACTTATAACGTCGTTTCAAACTACTTGATATCTCAGGTGGATGAAATTGAACAACGCCAGTTAGTCGCCAAATTGGCCAAAACCTATGAGAGAGACGAGACAGCCCATAACAAAAACGCCGTGATGAATTGGGATGAATTGCGGATTGCCGCCAAAGACCCGTTGTGCACAATCGGAGCCCATACGCTCAACCACTTTGCCCTCAAGCGGTTATCGCGCGAAGATGCGCTTCATGAATGTGTTGAATCGGCCCGCATTTTGGCGGATGAATTGGGGGCAAAACCCAGACATTTCGCGTATCCATATGGTGGCGAGATTGCTGTAGGCGAGCGTGAAACGGAAATTGCGGCGGAAGCTGGATTCAGCTCAGCTGTCACAACTCGGCACGGATTACTGCAACCAGATCACAAATCGAATCTGTTTGCATTGCCGCGGATCTCGCTCAATGGCGAATATCAGCGCGTACACTATGTTAAAACGATGTTGAGTGGGTTCACTGTTCCTGTTGCCAACCGTGGAAAACGGTTTGTGACCGTTTAGTCCATTTCCGCTGTTTCTTTTTTGTCTTTTTTGGGTTTGAGCATCCAAGAAATAACAAACATCGCTGGCACAACCCACAGCAGTCCTGAAAAGCCAAAGAACGCCAGATGAACGTACCATTCGCTATCCGCAAGGCGGTAAGCAGCGACCGTAGTTGCCACCAATGCATAGACTAACACGAGCGCAATTAGGATTAGCATACCGATAAATGATTTGAGCCGCATTGGCATTGGATTGCTCCGAGACGTGAATTTAACGTCTAACTAGCACTATTCTTCATTGTGCCAAGGGTACCAAGCCTATTATGTCAAATTGTCCCGCGACAAAGCGGCACTTGCTGTGCACTGGTCGATTTGCCAAATAGTCCTAAATTGAGCTCATCAGCAGCCTAGTGGATATTTATGTCGATAGTTTCCGAAAATACCAGCGCAACCACGCCGCAATTTTTTTTGTCAAAAGAATTGCAAGACCGACGCATGGTGCGCGGTTGGCTTTATTTTTGCGCCTTAGTGCTTTTGACCTTGGTTGTAGTGGGCGGCGCTACAAGGCTTACGGACTCGGGTTTATCTATTACCGAATGGAAGCCCATTCATGGCGTCATTCCTCCGCTCAATGCAGCTCAGTGGCAAGAAGAACTGGAAAAATATCGCCAGATTCCGGAATACCAGCTGATTAATAAGGGCATGAGCATGTCCGAGTTCCAGTTCATTTTCTGGTGGGAGTGGGGACACAGGTTCCTCGCGCGCGCCCTTGGGCTAGTTGTGGCATTACCATTGGCATTCTTCTGGATCACAGGCCGATTGGACAGTCGCCTTAAGTTGCCATTAGTTGGGCTGTTCGCATTGGGTGGATTGCAAGGGTTCATTGGCTGGTGGATGGTCTCATCCGGACTGACTGAACGCGTTGACGTCAGCCATTACCGACTAGCAACGCATCTGTGTATGGCCGCGCTCATTTTGGGTGTGATGATTTGGATTGCGCGCGGTATTGCGCCGCATGCGGCCGACCTTAAACCTACTCAGAACGCACATTTTGCAGCCGGCATAATCTCAGTATTGGTATTTTTCCAAATTTATCTGGGAGCGTTGGTCGCCGGGTTGGATGCAGGGCTTGTTTTCAACCAATGGCCACGGATGGGCCTAGGCTTCTATCCGGGTGAAATGTGGGAAGAAACGATCGGTTGGCTCAATCTGATTGAAAATCCCGCTATCGTACAATTCGTGCACCGCATTGGTGCTTACGTTCTTCTGGCTGCGGTTCTGATCCATGCAATTGTGTTCTGGCGACATGCGCCTGGCTCAACGCATGCTTGGCGTGCTGCGATGCTTGCATTCTTAGTAATCTGCCAGGCAATAGTTGGCATTGTTACGCTTGTTATGTTTGTACCGCTAAATTGGGCATTGGTGCACCAAGGTTTGGCATTTGTTGTGCTCGCATTTGCGGTGGCGCATTGGCGTGGATTGGTTGGGTCGTTGCCATTGGCAAATGGGCAGCCGCATCAACATGCTAGTAGCTAAT
>JBCDFK010000191.1:0-5091 GCA_039178065.1 Pseudomonadota bacterium
GCGGCAAGTCCAACTGGCGTTGCGCCCAATAATAATTTTCGTCTGGAAATCATGATACTACTCCGAACATTGGCACCCAAATTTAACCTCACCGACAGGTGTGGCCTCGAGCTTGAATGCCCAGCGGCGTTCTCACAGATCAGCAATATCTACTGATCACCAAAGCTGCTAATTATGCAGCTAATTCCTGTGACAAATTTGCCCCCGCAAATAGTCAGGCTTCAAACCTCTCCAGCGCATTTTGCTTGAAATACGCTACGATTGCGAGTCCCTTAGCATCACACTCGTGTGAGATTTATTAAAATTCTTCCCTAACGGCAGATTACATCATTTTAAATCAGCTATTCGCTTATTCGCATCATGATATTCAGCCTCGAGCCGATCTACCAATTGGGCCACTGACTGAACTTCTTTGACGGCGCCGATACCTTGGCCACATCCCCAAATGTCTTTCCAAGCTTTCGATCCCTCCTTAGAGGCCTCTGCAAAGTCCATTTTGGTTGGGTCCGCTTCCGGTAAGGCTTTTGGATCCATCCCGGCTTTTTCAATCGATGGCGCAAGATAATTGCCATGAATGCCAGTGAAGTAATTCGAATAGACGATATCTTTTGCTTGGCTATCGACGATCATTTGTTTGTATTCATCAACCGCGCGCGCTTCATCGGTCGCAATAAAGGGAGAACCAATATAGGCCATGTCGGCGCCCATCGCCTGTGCCGCCAAAATTGCACCGCCATTGGCAATTGAGCCAGACAACAACAATGGACCATCGAACCATTCGCGAATTTCTTGAATGAGTGCGAACGGTGAAAGAGGGCCCGCATGGCCACCCGCGCCGGCAGCAACTGCGATAAGGCCGTCAGCGCCTTTACGTATCGCCGAATTTGCGTGCCGGTTGTTGATAATGTCATGTAAGACAATGCCGCCATAAGAGTGAATAGCATCATTGACTTCCGGCACCGCACCCAGCGAAGAAATAACAATTGGTACTTTGTATTTCACGCACATTCTCAAATCATGCTCGAGACGCTTGTTAGACGGGTGCACAATCTGGTTCACCGCAAAAGGCGCAGCTGGTTTTTCTGGATGAGCAGCATTGTACGCATCAAGGTTTTCGGTGATTTCAGCCAACCATTCATCGACTTGCGCTTCTGGTCGCGCATTGAGAGCGGGGAAAGATCCGACAATGCCCGCTTTACACTGTGCAGTCACCAGAGGTGGATGCGAGATAATAAAAAGGGGTGCACCAATGACAGGCAGGCGCAGATTGTCCTTTAATACGGCAGGAAGCGTCATGGAGACCTCAAATTTTGACGTTTACGTCAACGACAATTAAACGGTCGTGGAAAATTTCGCAAGGGTTTTGATTCAAAACCACAGCATTGATTGCAGTTTTGGACATTGGCAGTCAGAGCACTTTATTTAATTTTGCTCTAATTGCCCATTCACGCAAATAGCGTTGGTTAATCCCCAACTATAAAAGCCAAGAAATCCCAAAGACTTTTCACAGTTACGGATTTGTGTCATTCCGTAATTATTGATAGCAGCGCATTTAATTAAAATGCCAAATGACAACGGGATTTTTGATCAGTGAGCAACTTCGAAGCCGCATTGCGCGGCGCACTGTCAAAAGGGGACATTAGCGACTCGACCTTCCGCCGCAAGGTTTATGAAGCGGCCGCAAGCGCTGTGCATCGTTCGCTCAATGCCAAGGGTGAAACGCCTCAACATGCCGTTGAGAGCCAAAACCGAAAACTTGCAATTGCTATCCGGAAGATCGAAGAAGAGCTTAAAGCGGGAACATATGCGGCCGAGCCGGCGGTTCCACCGGTGTCACCACCTCCAACAACGCCAAAGCCAGATATGCGAGACGAGTTGGGATTGCGTGATAATGCAGTTCGTGATCCGCAATCGATACCTTTGGTTCGAAATGAGGACGAACAAACCAAGTCTCGAATCTATGTAGAACCCAAAGCAGAACCAGATGCTGTACCCTCGGGCGCACCAATTGATGAAAAGGCACCTAAGAAGCCGCGCGCGCGTTTTGCGAAATTGTTGAGCTTTGCAATCATCGTAAGCCTCATCGGCGTTGGTGCATTATGGGCTATCAATACGGGTATATTTCAAAGCGCACAGGATCGAGACACATCGGTACCGAACCCAGAAGTTGTGCTCGAAAGCGAGAGCTTTAATGGGCGTGATCCTGGTACAGCCAACGCGCCGCAAACGCTGCAAACCAGAACCGCAGGCGGCGATGGCTGGATAGTAATGTTCTCGCCACGCAACCCGACGGCACTCAATCTCATTGGTGGCGCAACAGCGACTGTGGAATCCGATCCGTTTGGTGACTATGCGCTGCTGGCAACACCAACCGATGGAGATGAGATTCACATCGATATTCCACGAAATGTTCTTACAAATGGCGTCGGCAACACATTACAAGTCAGCTTGCGTGCGCGATCCGATGAAGGACTACCCACGCAGATTTCGGTCACATGCGATCTAAGTGAGCTTGGTGACTGTGGGCGTCGGCGGTTTGATGTGGGACAAGCCGAAAGTGAATTCCTGATCCAAGTCGATCTGACCCAGGCGCAAAGCACGCCTTCATCGGGCATTTTGAAAATTGATACCGATATGCAGAACACCGGACTTGCGATCAAGCTTCTGGAAGCCCGCGTTCGTGTTGCTGAACCCAGTTAAGCCTTACTTATTTGTCTTCGCAATAAAGTCTGGACCTTGGCCGATCAGCTTATCATCCGGTTTGCCAATCACCTTCTCAGACTTTCCTTCATATTCCATATTGCTCAAGACATGGCGCAATACTTCGATGCGCCCACGACGTTTGTCATTGTAGCGAACCACATTCCACGGTGCGTGTTTGGTGTGGGTTGCTTTCATCATCGTGTCACGCGCATCGGAATATTCTTTCCATTTGGACATGCCAACAATATCAATACCAGATAATTTCCAGAATTTTAGTTTGCTGTGTCGCCGATCGTGAAAACGCTTGAGCTGCGTTGCGCGCCCAATGTTTAGCCAAAACTTAAATAGGTGGATGTTCTCGTCGACGATCATTTTCTCAAAGCCGGGAACATCACCTAAAAAGACCTCATGTTGTTTGGGTGAACAAAAGCCCATCACTGGTTCAACACCGCCACGATTATACCAAGAGCGGTCGAACATGACGATTTCCCCCAAAGTAGGGAAGTGCTGGACATAGCGCTGGAAATACCATTGCCCTTGTTCAGTCTCGGTAGGTTTTGGCAGTGCAACGACACGCGTTTCGCGCGGATTGAGATAAGTCCTTAGCGCATTGATTGAACCGCCTTTACCTGCCGCATCGCGACCTTCGAACACGATGATCATGCGCTCACCAGTTTTATCCATATGCGATTTTAGTTTGACCAATTCCTCCTGCATCGCCTCTAGCGTTTCATCGTAGACGCTGCGCTTGAGTTTTTTGTCATATGGATATCCACCAGCGGTGATGACATTATCTCCAATCCAATCAGGTAGCTGCGGATCGTCGATATCAAAGACGTGATCTTTGCCATCAATTTCAATAGATACTGCACGGCTATCTTTTTGGCTGTTCATAAGTCTCTCGTCATTCAGGTTTCACATATCAACGGCAAGCTAGGGCTTCCGTTTTCTGTCGTCCAGTCATAAGCAATAATGAGGTAAAAGTCGAAATGGACATTCACAGTACCGTTTCAGGCGATAAGAGTGCAGGCGAGATGGGCGATCTAGAAAAAGTGCTGGAAAAATTAACGGCCAACCGTTGGTTACTCGGAGCGGCACTGTTTGTGTTTCTGGTTCTCGTATCCAGTGGGTTGTTGGATGTGATTACAGCAATCGGATGTATTATCATCTTGTTTGCAACGGCCATATTCTCACCAAATAAAAGCAAGCAGGCCGATGCCTCAACTGTTGTTGCGGTGGATAATGCGGAAATTTACGATGAGGCATTTGCATTCCTAAATGTCATACCCGATCCGGTTATGTTGATCGGACAAAGCGGCAGCATTGAATTTACAAATCCGGAGTTCGACACCGCATTTGGCACGACCGAGAAAGGGTCGTCACCGCTCTTGCGTTTTCGTAGTCCCTATATTCAAAAAATAATTCAAGAAGTGATGGACGGAGGTAACCCAACACCCATTGAGTATTCAGAAACCAAACCCATTTCACGGTGGTTTTCAGTTTCAGCCAGAGCTGTAAAGATTAACAATGCAAATGAAATGTATCTCGTGCACTTTCATGATTTGAGCGAGACAAAACATACCGAGCGCGTTCGATCCGATTTCATCGCCAATGCCAGCCACGAATTACGAACACCTCTTGCCTCTCTGACAGGCTTTATTGAAACGCTGGCAGGCCCGGCGCGCAATGACGAAAACGCGCGCGATCGCTTCCTAAAGATCATGCAGGATCAAGCGGAGCGAATGTCACGGCTGATAGATGATTTGCTGACGCTGAGCCGAATTGAAACCGGCAAAGGGCGGTCTCAATTCACCAATGTGGGTGTAAAAGATGCGCTCATCCATGTGATCGATGCGTTAAGGCCGATGGCCGAGGGTTCGAACACGGAAATCAAGTCTGACATCAGTGACACCCGGAATGAGATATTTGTACATGGCAGTGGCGATGAGCTTATCCAGCTGTTCGAGAACCTGATTGAGAATGCCATCAAATATGGTGGCGAGAACGGCAAGGTGGAAATCGTGCTGACCGAGCCAAACAAAGCCGATGAGATCACCGTTGAAATTCGTGACAACGGCCCCGGTATTCCAGTGGAACATATCCCACGGCTGGTTGAGCGCTTCTATCGCGTCGATGTCGAAACAAGTCGCGGCAAGCAGGGCACAGGTTTGGGACTTTCCATTGTGAGACACATTGCTCAGCGCCACGGTGGTAGACTCAACATTAAGTCTGAGATCGGAAAGGGCAGCACATTCATTGTCATTTTGCCCAAAGCTGAAGCGGAAAATTTGGGAAAATCCTGAATTTTAATTTAAAGTCAGGTACTTAAACTGTCATATAAGTGTATTTTTTCTGTCATAAAACTTGCGTGCGAGGGCGTCTAAAACC
>JBCDFK010000192.1:0-5089 GCA_039178065.1 Pseudomonadota bacterium
AGCAAAAGTGTCAGAGGTCGGCACAACAGCGACCATACCGACCATCAGCGCCAACCCGTAAATCGGCTCCATACCGAACATAAAAGGTAGCAAGAGGGAGAGACCGGCGATGCCGCCAAGTCCAGGGAAAACACCGATGCAAAGGCCCATCACAACGCCCAGTATCAGGTAACCTAGAACGATTGGTTGCAGGATCAGTCCAAATGCGTCCCCCAATGCGGGCACGGCTTGCATGAATGCATCCATCGAAATCTCCCCCAATTATATGTTGTTTTTGCTGCGCCCTTAGGGCGCAGCGTAGATCGAGTGTCTTACTTGAGCTCGACGCCGTAGGCTTCAGACAACCAATTGACCACAAAGCCTTTGGCTTCATCCGAAATTGTGGTTGCTTCTTCGGCTGCCTTGGCAGCGCCCGCGCCCACAAACATTGGGTATTTGCCGACGCGCTTAGAAGAAATCTCGGCAAAGTCAGGCCGCGCCCGAACAGCTTCGAAGCTCGCTACGAATGTGTCGACAACGCTTTGATCAATACCGGTTGGCAAGAAGGCAATTTTCTGTGAAGGAAATCCGGCGACGAAGAATGCCTTCCATGCTTCCCAAGCAGCACCAGATGTTTCGCAACCGTCTGTGGCTTCACAAACCTCTTTGAATGTCGGCATGTCGGGGAATGTCGGATCGCGAACGATATTGCCGTCTGCATCAAGCGCACCCCAGCTCATCATGGGTACTGCATCACCAGCTTCTACGAGCGGCATTGATCCGCCAAGGAACCCAGACGATGTCTGATAATCAATATTGGCTTCGCCGCGTTCAAACATCAGGCGGCCATCACCACGACCCTTGATACCAAATACGGGCTCGACGTCCATGCCAAGCATTTCCCAAGCCAATAGTGCCACGAGATCCAGGCTTGTGGCACCTTGCGCACCATAAATGAACTTGCTGTCTTTAAGACCGTTGGCAGAACCATCGAATTTGGCACCGTCTTCCTTGTTCAGATAAGCGACACCGCCAGTACCGGTCGCCATTACCGGAACCCAGTCTTTGTATTCGTAACGCACGCGCGGATCGCCCAACAGATATGGAAATTGTGTTGAGCCGGACGTACCAAACATCGTTTCGCCGCCCCCGTCTTTTTGCGTTTGAAACCAATTGGCGCCTTTGGTTGATCCCGCGCCTGGCATAAACTTCACGACAACAGTTGGCTCGCCAGGCAATGCCTCAGAAAGAAGTGGCGCAAAGAAATTTGCCCATTTCGCAGAACCACCGGTTTCGGAGAAAGGGATAGTCCAAGTGACCGTCTTGCCTGACATGTCGACTGCATGCGAGTCGGCTTGGGCATCAATACCCATAGACATTGCGATTGTACCGGCAGCCAGTACGGTCGTTATTGATCTGATTTTATTCATGATTTCCTCCCGGATTATGCAAAGGAGGAGATCAAGTGAAGTTGGATCATCATAGCATCTCCTCCCAAAAATGCTGTATTGACATTGGCTACGTTAGTCGTTGAACCTTTCATCCAGCTTTCAAACTTGAACTGAGAACACAGTGCGCATTGCAGTTGTAGAAGATAACAAGCCGCTGGCATTAGGTATTGCAAAGGCCTTCGAGGCCGAAGGGCATGGTGTTGATCTCTTGCACGAAGGTGCTAGCGCAGTCGACTTTCTCAATACAGAGAACCATGATCTGATCATTCTCGATGTTAATTTACCTGGACGTTCCGGATTGGAAGTACTGAGCGATCTGCGAGAGACGGCAACACAAACGCCAATCATGATGTTAACAGCGAGAGACGAATTGGGCGACAAAGTCGAAGGCTTGGATCGGGGGGCTGATGACTATCTCACAAAACCCTTTGAACTAGCTGAGCTCATGGCGCGTGCGCGGGCACTCCTGCGCAGAGCAGGCAAAGACATTATGCCGAAAATTCAATTAGGAAAGATTGAGTTTGATCCGGCCGCCAAACAGATATTGCTGGGCGATGAGTTGATTGACCTTCCTCGCAGAGAATATGCTTTGTTCGAGGTTTTGATCAACTCAAAAGGCGGCGTCGTTTCGAAGGCACAAATCCTTGATCATCTGTATGGAACCGGTGCCGATGTCGAAGATAGCGCGGTGGAGCTATATGTGCACCGATTGCGCAAAAAGCTAACTAACTCAGGAACAGAAATTAAGACCGTTCGTGGTCTAGGCTACTGTTTTAGAGCGCTATGATGAACTCAATTCGCACTCGCCTGCTCATCTGGTTGTTGATCCCGCTTACGGGCGTAGCTGCGATTGTGTCGCTGGAAACATTCTATTCAGCCCAGCGCGTTTCCAAAGATCTGCATGATCGCACATTGCTCGCTGCGATGTTGACGCTTTCAGAGAACATTGTTGCGTCCAGTGGTTCGCTCCTTGCGGAGAATACATTGGAGATTTTGACCGAAAATCTTGGTGATGAGTTCTTCTATTACGTCACGGGCCCGCGCGGTGCTTTCGTGACCGGTTATTCTGGCTATCCCAGAATTCCAGAAGGCATGGCGTTGGAAGACGAGACGCCGATCTTTTATGATGGCGAGTATAATGGCCGCCACGTCCGCGTAACCGCTGTACGGCAATTCCTTTCCGGTGGTTTACTCAATGGTTGGACAACCATCACAACTTGGCAAAATACAACCACGCGCGATCAACTCACTATTTCGCTGTTTGGTCGATCACTCCTGCGCTTGTTTGCCGTTGTGCTCGCCGCCGGCGCAATCGTATGGTTTGCGGTTAGTCGAGGACTGCGTCCTATCAGCGAATTGCAACAAGCCATCGACAACCGAACCTCCCAGGATTTGGCGCCCATAAAGCGGGCGATGCCCGTGGAGCTTTCCGGTATCGTGATTGCCATGAATGAGCTGTTCAAACGCGTTGCTCGTTCCAAGCAGAATCGAGAGCAGTTTATCGGGAACGCTGCGCACCAGCTTAGAAATCCCGTTGCTGCAATCAAGGTGCAGGCTCAGGCTGCGCTGGCATCGGATAAAAAACCAGAATTAAAACTTGCTCTTAAGGAGATTGTCAGAACCAGCGATGACACTGGGAAGATGATCAATCAAATGCTGTCGAGCGCTAGTGCGCACGCTCTGAGTTCCGAAAACATGAAGGATATTGATCTGTGCAAGATTGTTGAACATGCCGCCCAGACAATTGCAGCATCAGCGCTGGAGAAAGGTCAGGAGATTTCTCTCGATATGGACGTTGAAACTCTGCCTTACCGCGGGCATGAGATTTTGCTACGGGAGGCCATTGTGAACCTTGTCGACAATGCGGTTCGTCACAACAGCGGGGATAGCAAGATCAGCGTTAGCCTATCGATCAGTAGCGACGATCAAATGATAGAAATTGGCGTAGCCGACGATGGTGAGCCGCTCGACGAGGACACTTTGCTTAGGTTTTCACAGCCATTTTCGACGGGCGAAGATACAAATTCTGGCAGCGGATTGGGACTTTCGCTGGCCAAGGATGTTGCTAAATCTCATGGCGGGAATTTGATTGTTCGATCCCACGATGGTGACCCCGAAACATTTGGCAAGACCATCTTGGTCCTCTTGCCGCGAATACGCGGCAACTTTAGCGCTTGAAGTTTGACTTGCAGCTTTCCGGCAAACCCAATGTATTCAAGTCTGAATTTTTCGGTGCCCGACCACTAGCAAAAGCGTTTGAGAGATTTTGGGCTGCGCGGATGCGTGAGAAAAAAAGTGCAGGTTTCATGATTGTATCCTTTCGGATACAATCTAACTTAGTGCGCCACTTATGTGAAATGCCATATTTAGAGAGCAGTCATGCAAAATTGCATGGATACTTGCCCTATTGATTGGGCCAGACTTCGGGATTTATCATATGAACTGGATCGCCTGCGCAATAGGCGACGATCTGATCGAATATATCCGCAAACTGCAAATCATATTCTTCTTTGCTCACATAACCGATGTGCGGTGTGCACAAGACATTATCCATGTGTAGGAGCGGGTGGTCAGCATTGAGGACCGGCTCGTTTTCATACACATCGACGGCTGCCATGCCCGGGCGCCCCGTTTTAAGTGCATTGACGAGGGCGTCTTCGGCAATAAGTCCAGCTCGACTGGTATTGATGAGCAAAGAATCTGGTTTCATACGGACAAGATCTCGCGCTGTCACAATTCCTTTGGTTTCTGGATAAAGCCGTATGTGCAGTGAAACCACATCACTCGTCTCAAAAAATGCTACTTTGCTTTCCGCACGGCTATAGCCATCGGCGAGTGCCCGTTGGCAGGATTCTTCCGAGCCCCAAACCTGTACTTTCATGCCAAAGGCAGAGGCATAGTCTGCAACTGCCTTGCCGATTCGCCCATAGCTCCAAATGCCAAGGATTTTGTCGCGAACCGTGTGCCCGACGCCAATCTGCCAATGCCCGTTCTTTAGGGCTTCCATCTGCTGAGGAATCTGGCGCATGGCAGCCAAAAGTAATCCAAAAGTCAGCTCAGCTGCCGCATAGGACGGTGTACCCTTGTGCTGGTTTGAGCACAGTAAAACACCATTTTCCGTGCAAGCTCGTACGTCAATATGTGGATATACGCTGCGCTGACTTATCAGTTTCAAATTTGGCAGTCGTGCCAACAGGTCAGCATCGATTTTTGTGCGCTCTCGAAACAACACCAATGCCTCGGTGTTCGCGAGCCGCTCAGCCAGCAAATCCGAATCTTGTACATGATCCGTCCACACGGTGACATCGTGCCCATCAAGTTTTTGAAAACAGGGCAAGCCTCGCAGTGTATCAAAGTAGTCGTCCAGAATTGAGATCTTCATGGAAGCAATTTGCGTTAGGCTAGCGCATTGTCAATGCGGTTGGATCAAAATCAGGCGTTGTAATACTGCCGCTTTGCCGTACCATTTTTCTGCTCCGAAGGAGTTTTGTTGATATTGGTGCCAATACACTTGCTGGACTAGTTGAAAATTATCTCTTTTTCGAATGGTTGAGTTTGTTTTTCGATGTCATTCAAGTGAATGGTCGTTCAATGACAGCTTTGTCCGCAGAACAGCCATTTAACGTTTGATAGAATTTCGCACTCCAACACCGCCGTCA
>JBCDFK010000193.1:0-5069 GCA_039178065.1 Pseudomonadota bacterium
CCAACCATAAAGGCCGGGCTCCAAAAGTCCCATGCGCTGGTGCGTACTAACCTGTCGCCTTGAACTGCGTGTCGCGCTGCACCCAACAATAAAAGCATGGCAATCTCAGCGGTCGCATCGGACAGAACATCTGGTGTGTTGGTTACAACGATATCCCGAGCGCTTAGGGCAGGGAGGTCACAATGATCTGTTCCCACCGAGTGATTGGCAATTATCTTTACGCGTTTGTCGAGTTTTGCGGCGACATCGGCGTTGAAAATCTCAGAATGGCAGGGAAGAATAGCGTCGACTTTCGCACTCATAGCGATAATATCATCGGCACTGTGCAGCCCATCATTCATATCGATTATGACGTTATAGTCGCGATGAGCACGTTCTAATGTAGCATCAGAAAGACGCCGCGTAATCCATAGGGTAGGCTTGTCTGGCATTAGTCTGTTTTCTTGCGAAAGCACTCATCCCAATAATCGTAGAGCGCCATAGAACCCACAATGGCCACAATGATGATAACCGGCAATGCACCCCAAAACCCAGCAAAACCGGTTGCGATGCTAGAGGTCAATCCGATGACAAATGTCAAAAAAAGGCCAAGGCCGATAAGACCTGCAATTTTTGCATAGTGATTTGGCATATCATACTCTCCGTTCTAGGCGTCTCCGGCCAACAGCGCTCGTTCCATCCATCGAGCGGTGCGCAATAGTCTATCGTCCCGCTCTAACGCGCCAATCAATTGTACGCCAATTGGTAGATTTTGTGCACCAACCATGAGGGGCATGGTCAGGCAAGGCAAGCCACACAATGTCCAAATGGTACTAAAAATCGGATCGCCAGTGCCTTCATCCATCAAGGGCGCTTGCCCAGGCGCAGACGGCGCGAGGACCGCATCATAGTCATGGAAGAAACTATAGAAAAAATCACTCGCTGCATCCATGTAGCTGACAGCCTCGGCATAATGTTCGTCTGAGATCGCTTGGCCGGCCCTTACAATTGGCTGCAGAGTGTCGCTCAGATCATCAAAGCGCGCATCAATGACAGAGCTCAAATGATGGACATATTCATATTGATGGATAATGCGTTGCGACTCGACAAGATTTGAGAAGCTATCGGGCGCAGGAATGCGCGTGACACGAGCGCCAAGTGCATCGCGCAGCTCATCGAAACCTTCGCGAGCATCGTCGGCAATACGGTCATCATAGGGCATGTCCAACCAAACTAGATCCGGTTCCACGGGCACGTCTTCACCAAAGCCTTTCAAGGCGCTTGATCGCGGTCTGGAAAAGCTCAAATGATCATTTGGATCGTAAGATCCCAATACGTCACTAAGAAGCGCAACGTCTTCTATTGATCGGGCGAAAACGCCGATTTGGTCGAGGCTCTTTGATGTTTGTAAAACGCCGCGGCGAGAAATTGCGCCGCGCGTCGGTTTAAATCCATAGGTTCCGCAGAAGCTAGCCGGTCGTATAACTGAGCCATTTGTTTGAGTACCAACCGCAAGCGGCACATGAAAACCTGCAACCGCTGCTGCTGATCCGCTCGAGGAGCCGCCAGGTGTATGCGCCAAATTGTGCGGATTGTGGGTTTTTGATGGGTGCATGAACGCCATCTCAGTTGTCACTGTTTTGCCCAGGACAATGGCACCGGCTTCCTTAAGCCGTTCGACAATCGAGGCGTCTGCATCGGGTTGGCGACCCTTAAAGATCGCAGTCCCGTTTTCCGTCGGCATGTCTTTAGTATCTACAATGTCTTTCAAGCCAACCGGCACGCCGTGCAGGGGACCGGTCGCATAGCCTCGACGCCGAATGTCATCCATAGCCTCGGCTTGGGCAAGCGCTGCATCGGCATCAATATGGGCCCAGGCCTTTATTTGACCATCGGTCTCTTCGATTTTGGCCAAGCATGCTTTCACAAGATCGACAGAGGACAGGCTGCCCTCTTTGATCTTCGCAGCGGCTTCGCTTGCAGATAGAGCGTTATGCATCGGGTTATTCCGTCCTAGGGCACGTAGACGCCGAAGAGATAGTCAGGGAACCATAGTGCGATTCCTGGGAACTGATACATCAGCACCATCGCAAATATCACAATGCCAAGATATGGCATGATCCCTTTGAAGATCTCCATCAACTCGATCTGTTTCTTCAACACCCCTTTGAGATAATAGGCCGACATGGCCATGGGCGGTGTGAGGAAAGAGGTTTGCAGATTGAGGGCCACCAACATCGCAAAGAAATATGGGTTGATGCCGTAGTTGTCGAGCAGCGGTAGGAATATTGGTACGAAAATGATCAGAATTTCAGACCATTCCAGAGGCCAGCCTAACAAGAAAATAATCAGCTGCGCCAAAACCAGGAACTGCCATGGCTCAAGATCAAGATGGCTGAACCATTCAGCAATGATATCGTGGCCTCCAAGATATGAAAACACCGATGCAAATGTCCACGAGCCCACAAACAACCAGCAGACCATCGCGGTTGCTTTTGCGGTCAGGAACACGCTTTCCTGAACTTTGCGCCAAGTAAGAGAGCGATAGAGGATCGCAAGGACCAGACCGCCCAAGGCGCCCATCGCGGCTGCTTCGGCCGGTGTTGCCAAGCCGCCCAAAATGGAGCCGAGCACAAGCATGATCAATACGGTGAGCGGTACGAAGGAAATCAACAAATCCTTATAGATTTCCAGCGGCGGCGGCACATCTTCAAGCTGCGGTTTGGGCGCAATGGATGGAGTGAGTTTCACTCTGATCATGACATAAATGATGTACATGCTCGCCAACATTATGCCTGGAAATACCGCAGCAGCGTAAAGGCGCAGCGGCGAGAGTTCAGCAATCGCTGCATAAACAATCAACATGATAGACGGCGGGATCAAAATACCAAGCGTACCGCCGGCACAGATTACGCCCGAAGCAAAGGACTTATTGTAATGAGCATTGGCCATCGCCGGATAAGCCAATAGGCCCATCAGCGTTACGACTGCTCCCACAATACCGGATGCTGTGGAGAAGACTGCACAGGTGATCAATGCCGCAATGGCCAAGGAACCAGGTAGGTTGCGCGCCGCCATGTAGAGAGAGAAGAACAATCTATCAACGATATTGGCGCGCTCAACCACATAGCCCATGAAGAGGAACAGCGGAATCGCAACCAGCGTATCGTTCTCCATAACCGAATAAGTGTTTTGGTTGAGGAGGTAAAAAATATTGTTGTTGAATAGGTCGCCGAAAGTTTCAATGCCACCCTGATAATAGGCGAAATATCCAAATGCGACACCCATTGCCAAGAGCGTAAAGGCAATTGGAAAGCCCAAAAGCACAAGCACAATAAACAGGCAGAGCATTAAAATGGCGACTTCAGGATTTGTCATAATCGTCTCTCAAAATATGGGCGAAGTGCCAACACTTACTCGTTGGGGGTTTTAATTTTGATGGGCGGTTCGTCCATATGCATCAGCATATCTTCGGTCTCTCGAACATCGTCGAGGCGCTCCATCCAAACACCACTTTTCATCGCCTTCCAGCAACGAACCAACTCAGCCAAACCTTGTAAAATTAGGAGAAAGCCAGCGAGCGGGATGAGTGTCTTAAAGAAATAGATTTGAATGCGGGCAGGGCTGTTCCAGCTCACTTCCTGGTAACGCCAGCTATCGGCGGCGATTTCCCAGCCATACCAAAACAGTGCCAAAATGCCGGGGAAAAAGAAAACCAAGTACAATAGAAAATCGATGCGTGCCTGCACTTTGATCGGGAATAGCCTATAAACCACATCGCCGCGCACATGTGCGTCTTGGGCCAAAGCATAAGGTCCGGCCATCAAAAACAGCGCGCCATACATCTGTACCATCATGTCGAAGGCCCAAACCGTCGGTGCGTTCAACACATATCGAACAAACACTTCGTAGGACACAGAGAAGGTCAAGATTAGGATGCACCAGCCAAATGCGCGGCCCACCCAAACGCTTAGTCCTTCAATCGCGTAGACAAACTTTTCCACCTCATGCCTCCCAGCAAGTAGCAATCAGACCGGATGCCGCAATCAAGCGGCATCCGAGATGAAATTTTAAAAGCCCGGATCAGGCTTTGTTGAAGTGATGATCGTAAGCCAACTGGTAGTTCGGCTGGTTGAGGTTCAGGTAACCCATCACGTTTTTCGCATAGGCTTTCTGAGACTCAATTACTTTTGCAAAGAACGCATCTTCTTCTGAAATGCGGTCAACGACCACATCCCAAGCCGCAAGCTGAGCAGCCATCACGCTGTCAGGCGTACGGTATACGTTGACGCCTTGCTCATCGCGTAGCGTTGTCAAATCGTCCGCATAACGCTTGGTGTTGTTCCAGTAGAAATTGGAGTTTTCAGCCTCAGAAGCGTATTTCAAAATTGCCTGAAGTTCTGATGGCATTGCATCATACTTCTTCTTGTTGAAGGAAATTTCAAAGAATTCCTGCGACTGGTGGAACGATGCCAAGTGATAGTGCTTGGATACGTCTTGCATACCAAAGTCACGGTCAGACGTTGGGTTGTTGAATTCAGCTGCATCAATAAGACCAGACTTCATAGCTGGCTGAATTTCGCCACCTGGAAGCTGAACAACTGACATGCCCATTTCAAGGAGAACATCAGCAGCAAGGCCAACGGTACGATATTTAAGACCTTCCATCTGCGAAGCATCTTTGATCTCTTCCTTGAACCAACCCATTGGTTGAGCTGGCATTGGTGAGTTGAAGAATGAAACAACATTCAAACCCAATGTGCCCATCAGCTCGTCAAACAGTTCTTGACCGCCACCATAGTTCACCCAGCCCAGCACTTCCTGTGATGACCAGCCAAAGCAGGGGCCGGTACCGAAGAGTGAAGCTGCTTTTGACTTGGAATACCAGTAAGCCGGAACATAGTGACAGGCATCAAGCACGCCACGGTGAACCGCATCTTGCATCTGGCTTGTCTTCACAACTGAATCGACCGGCAGTAGGTCAATCTTCAATGCATCGCCGGCCATCGCATGTACGCGGTCAACATATGATTGAGCATTTTCCAAAAAGATTCCGCCGCCCCAAGCAGCTTGAAGTTTAAGCGTTGTAG
>JBCDFK010000194.1:0-5058 GCA_039178065.1 Pseudomonadota bacterium
ACCATGGAAAAGCTCTTAGAGCGCGATGATCGACCTGATCATATCATAATTGAGACATCAGGATTGGCGTTGCCGCAGCCGCTGGTTGCCGCATTCAATTGGCCTGAAGTGAAAACCCAAGTCACTGTCGATGGGGTGGTTACGGTTGTTGATGCGGCAGCTGTTTCAGAGGGCCGCTTTGCGCACGATCATGACAAGCTCGATGCTCAGAGAGTCGCCGATGAGGAGCTGGATCACGAAAGTCCGCTGGAAGAATTATTTGAAGATCAGATCCGCGCGGCAGACATGATTGTGCTCAATAAATCGGATCTGGTGAATGCAGAGAAGTTGGAAGCGGTAAAGGCCAATGTGCAAAGTCAAACCAAACGTGCGCTAAAGATGGTTCGGGCCGAACGCGGCAATTTGCCAATATCAGTGCTGCTGGGCCTGGGCTCAGCCACTGAGGATGAAATTATCAACCGTAAGTCACATCATGAGATGCACCATGCGGATGGCCACACTCATGATCACGACCACGATGAGTTCGAGAGCTTTGTCGTGGAAGCCGGCGAGGTGGAAAACAGCGAATCGTTTGTTGAAAACCTCAAAGCAATTATCGCAGCAAATGATATTCTTAGGTTGAAGGGTTTTTGCTCGGTTCCCGGCAAGCCTATGCGTTTGGTCGTCCAAGCGGTCGGTCAACGCATTGAGACTTATTATGATCGTGCTTGGGCTGAAGGCGAAACCCGCAATTCGCGATTGGTTGTTATTGGACTGCATGATCTTGATCAGGTAGCGATCGCTCAAGCCATCAAAACGGCTGTCTGATGCGTATTGCCAATTATTTTTCGACAGCAAATGAAGGGCTTGATTGATCCATGCATCTTCTGCTGGCACAAAAAGGATCGATTACAGATGGCAATGGTGAGGCAATTGATCTTGGCCAAACGCCAGCTGATATCTGTTTTTTGTCAGCAGCAGACACCGAATTAGCCAGTGTAGCGGTGGCGGCGGGCGGATTGGCTGCGCAGAACTTCCGCCTTGCCAATATTCTGCAACTGAAACATCCCATGTCGATAGATGCATGGATGGAACGAACCGGTCGCCATAGTCGGTTGATTGTTGCGCGGTTGCTGGGTGGCAAGGCCTATTGGACATATGGGGTCGAAGCGCTGATGCAGGCGGCGCAAAAATACGGCGTGAAAATCGCGCTTCTCCCCGGCGATGATAAGCCGGATCCGGAACTAGCAGCGCTCTCAACGATCACGGATCTTGATCATTTCCGACTTTGGCAGTTTTTGGTTCAAGGCGGCGCTCAGAATGCAGCTGGGTTTGTAGATGGTTGCAATGCAATTATTGAGGGAACACCAATTGAACTTGAAGCTGCGCCGCTTTTGAAGGCGGGCCTTTTCGATGTTTCAAATGTGATCGACCCCAACAAGCCAACAGCGGCCATAATTTTCTATCGCGCTCTTATGCAGTCTGGCCAAACGGCGCCCATAGAAGCGCTGTGCAATGCACTGGCGCAACGCGGGCTAAACGCAATACCGATTTATGTTTCGAGCTTAAAGGATGAGGTGAGTGCGGCCACTGTGTCGGGCATTTTTACTGAGTGTGCGCCGGATGTTGTGCTGAATGCAACAGGCTTTGCTGTGTCTTCGCCCGGCACGAACCGCAAGCCCACAGTGCTTGAATCAACCGGTGCTCCGGTGCTGCAGATTGTACTTGCGAGTTGGGATGAGGAGACATGGCGCGGATCAACTCAAGGTTTGAGCGCGCGTGACCTGGCCATGAATGTGGCCCTACCGGAAGTTGACGGACGCATATTTAGCAGGGCGGTCTCGTTCAAGTCGGCCGATGAATATGACGAGAATGTTCAGTGCAACATTATTGCTCATAAACCAGTGCAGGATCGCATAGATTTTGTTGCTGATTTGGCGGACAGATGGGCTCGGTTAAGGCGTTCAACCATCGCTGATCGCAAGGTTGCTATTGTGCTAGCGAACTATCCGAACAGAGATGGAAGACTAGCCAATGGCGTGGGACTGGATACACCGGCCGGTACGGTTGAGGTGCTGCGCGCCATGCAAAGTGACGGCTTTCCAGTGCGTGATATTCCTGCCGATGGCGATGCCTTAATCAATCATTTGAAGGCGGGGCCAACCAATGCTGTCGCTGTTGCGCGCGAAATTCGTGAAACCATTTCGTTGAGTCAATACAAGGCGTTCTTCAATGCACTTCCAATATCGATTCAATTGGAAGTATCCAACAGATGGGGTCCGCCCGAGAATGATCCATTTTTCAAAGATGGTTTGTTTGCGTTGCCGCTCGCTCGATTTGGAGAGATGCTTGTCGGAATTCAGCCTGCTCGAGGATATAATATCGATCCAAAACAGAGCTATCATTCGCCTGACTTGGTGCCGCCGCACGGTTATTTCGCGTTCTATGCGTTTCTGCGCGATGTCTACGGCGCGCACGCTATCGTGCATATGGGCAAGCATGGCAATTTGGAATGGCTGCCTGGCAAGGCATTGGCACTTTCTTCGACTTGTTATCCAGAAGCCATATTAGGACCCATTCCGCATCTTTATCCTTTCATCGTGAACGATCCGGGTGAGGGAACCCAGGCAAAGCGTCGAACCTCCGCAGCAATTATTGATCATTTAACGCCACCACTTACACGCGCAGAAACCTATGGTCCGCTTAAAGATCTCGAAGCCTTAGTTGATGAATTTTATGATGCGGCTGGAAATGATCCACGTCGCTTGAAGCTGCTCAAGAAAAATATTTTAGATTTGGTACGTGACATCGGTCTTGATCAAGATGCAGGCATTGCCAAGCAAGATCGTGACGACGCAGCGCTTGAGAAATTGGATGCCTATCTTTGCGATCTCAAAGAAATGCAGATTCGCGATGGCTTACATATTTTTGGTAAAGCGCCCGAAGGCCGCTTGTTGACCGATCTGTCTGTTGCTTTGGCGCGCGTGCCACGCGGTGCTGGCGAAGGCAGTGATGCTAGTTTGCAGCGTGCAATAGCTGATGATGCGGGATGTGATTTTGATCCGCTCGATTGTAATCCTGCAAAGGCATGGACTGGTGTTAAGCCCGAAATCTTGCAGAATGTTTCCGATGATCTTTGGCGCAGCAATGGTGATACGATTGAACGGATCGAACTTTTAGCATTATTGCTCGTGGATGGCGAAATCAAGTGTCCCGAGAATTGGCTGCGAACAAGGACCGTTTTGAAAGAGGTCTCCGACAAAATTAGACCTTCTGTCTTGCAATGCGGTGAGGCGGAGATTGCTGGAATTCTCTCGGGTTTGAAGGGATCTTTTATTGAACCTGGACCGTCGGGTGCGCCCACACGAGGGCGGCCAGATGTTTTGCCTACGGGCCGCAATTTTTATTCCGTTGATACGCGTTCAGTCCCGACAGAAACCGCTTGGGCTCTGGGCAAAAAATCTGCTGAGCTTTTGATCGTGCGTTACATGCAAGACAATGGAGATTGCCCGACGAGCTTTGCTTTGACTGCCTGGGGAACCTCCAACATGCGCACAGGTGGCGATGATATTGCGCAGGCGCTGGCGCTCATTGGTGCGAAGCCAATTTGGGATGGCGTATCGAGGCGGGTCACTGGTTTTGAGATTATCCCAATTGCCGCGCTGGGCCGTCCGCGAGTTGATGTCACGTTGCGTATTTCAGGTTTTTTCCGTGATGCGTTTCCTGACCAAATTGCTCTATTTGACAAAGCATGCCGAGCGATCGGTGGTTTGGATGAAGACCATTCGGACAATCCGATTGCACAGCGCATGCGTGAAGAACGCGAGACCTTGTTGGCCATTGGCTCTTCAGAAGAAGATGCAACCCGACAAGCCGGCTTCCGAGTATTTGGTTCAAAACCGGGTGCGTACGGTGCTGGTCTACAAGCATTGATTGATGAGAAGGGTTGGACCGACAAGGCAGATCTTGCCGAAGCTTATATGGTCTGGGGTTCTTATGCCTATGGCGCAAAGGCTGAGGGAGAGGGCGCGCGCAGCATCTTCGAACATCGATTGCGCGGTGTTGAGGCGGTGTTGCAAAATCAAGATAATCGCGAGCATGATTTGCTCGACTCTGATGATTACTATCAGTTCGAAGGCGGCATCAGCGCGGCGATTGAGACCATCAAAGGTGACAATCCAATAATCTATCACAACGATCATTCTCGGCCTGAACGGCCGGTCATCCGAACGCTAGAAGATGAAATTGGTCGGGTTGTACGTGCGCGCGTTATTAATCCAAAGTGGATCGCAGGTGTTATGCGTCACGGCTATAAAGGCGCGTTTGAGATTGCAGCAACGGTTGATTATATGTTTGCTTTTTCCGCAACGACCGGTGCTGTGCGCGACCATCACTTTGACGCTGTGTATGATGCATTTTTAAAAGATGAAGCTGTCTGTACTTTCCTTGCTGATAAAAACCCGGATGCGCTGCGGGAGATCGCAGGCAAACTGGTTGAGGCAGTTGAACGTGGTCTTTGGAATCCGCGCAGCAATTCGGCCAAGTTTGACTTGGAAATCTACGCCGGCCGGTGATGTAACTTACGAAATATTTTCGAGGTTTCTTTGAAGGAAAGACTCGGAATTGTCGATCTCTAGCTCAACCCAAATCGGATAGTGATCAGAGATCTGGTTCTTTCGCCAAGGGTGTTTGTAGTATTTGAACCTTTGATCGTCGTCATTTGCGAGGTCTTTTTCTCCTCCATAATGCGCGAGCATGTTGTCAGTGTATTTTGTGAAGTCTTCATCGCGATAAACTTTTTCAAATGGATTGAAAACGCCTCCCGATTGTTTGCCATCGGGGTTCACGCATATCCTGAAAAAGTCGTTTACGCTAAAAAACATCCTGTCATATGCCTCAGTCATTGATGCATTGGTATCTTTGCCCAGAAGCCCATCACATTCAACAAACCCCTGATTAGCTAGGTGCTCGATTGAGCCATCATCGAGACCGCGATACAAATTCATATCGCCGAGAATGACCAAGTTTTCAAAACCGCTTTCAGTGCGTTTTCGTTTGTGCTCAATGGCTTTGAGCAGC
>JBCDFK010000195.1:0-5050 GCA_039178065.1 Pseudomonadota bacterium
CAACAACACCAAAATGCACTACACGCACATTAAGGGCGATGCCAACGCAGACCTGCCACCAATCGTGTTCATTCATGGTGCGAGCGGCAATCTGCGCGATCAAATGAGCATCTATGGAAAATTGCTGAAAGGCTGATCAGATTTAATATTCTTGGACAGGCCTGGACACGGTTATTCTACTCGTGGGCCGGCAAGCAACAGCAAGCCTGACGGTCAAGCCGCAACCATCGCTGCGCTTCTCGATGCGCTTAGTATCGAAAAAGCAATTGTTGTCGGTCACTCATTTGGCGGAATCGTTACCGTGAGCTTTGCGCTCAACCATCCAGAGAAGACCGCTGGCACGGTTTTGCTATCGCCTGTCAGCCACCCTTGGCCGGGCGGTGTGAGCTGGTACTACGAGCTTAGTAAGGTTCCCGTTGTGGGTCACCTGTTCAGTGAAACATTGGCGCTGCCCGCAGGCTTGTCGCGCCTTGAAGGTGGCACAGCATGTGTGTTTGCACCCAACAAACCCGCAGAAAAGTATGCTGAAAACACGGCGGTTTCGCTCGTGCTTCGGCCCAATCATTTTCGCAACAATGCTCGCGATGTAGCTGGGCTTTATGATTATGTTACCGAAACACAATCGCGCTACAATGAAATAAAAACGCCTATGATTATCATTACAGGTGATAGCGATACTGTTGTATTGCCCAATATTCACTCCACTGGACTCAATCGTGATGTTGAAAACACGGAATTGCTTTGGGTAAAAAATGTGGGCCACAAAACCGATTACATCGTGTCGGACCTAGTGGTCGCCGCTCTGGAAAACCTCAACGGTTCGGAAAACGATTTACCAAAAATGCGCGATCAAATTGAAACGCGCATCAAAGATGATGCTTTTGGGCCCATCGAAATGTGCCTAAACAATGAGGAAATCCGAAAGTCAGTGCTTGAGGCGCAAGGCTCTTAAGCGCTCGAACGGCCATCCGAACCAATATAGGCAATCCGAAGCATGTTCGTTGCCCCTGGGGTACCGAGTGGCACACCAGCAGAAACAATAACGCGCTCACCGGGTCTTGCGAATTCTTCATCATATGCAATGCGGCAAGCGCGATCGATCATCTCATCAAGATCATCCGAATTTTCGGTCACCACACAATAAAGGCCCCATGTCAGTGCCAACCGACGGGCAGTTTCCAACACCGGCGACAATGCAATGATCGGTACGGCGGGGCGTTCACGCGCAGCACGAAGTCCAGTCGTGCCAGAAGATGTGAAGCAAAGAATGGCCTTTAGATCGAGTGTTTCGGCAATCTGGCGCGCAGCGGCAGAAATAGCATCGGAGCCCGTTGCTTCTGGTTCAGGTCTTGAGGCGGTAATAATGCTCGGATATGTCTGCTCGCGTTCAATCTTTTCCGCAATGCGCGACATTGTCTGAACCGCTTCAATTGGATAATCACCAGCCGCTGATTCAGCAGAGAGCATGACGGCATCAGCACCTTCAAACACCGCTGTTGCAACGTCTGAAACTTCAGCTCGCGTTGGCACTGGCGCAGTGATCATCGATTCGAGCATCTGTGTGGCGACAACAACAGGTTTTCCTGCCCTGCGCGCGCGCCGAACAATTTGCTTTTGAATACCCGGCACCGCTTCGAGCGGCATCTCAACGCCAAGATCACCGCGCGCAACCATTACAGCATCTGAAAGCTCGATAATCTCATCAATGCGTTCAACCGCTTGTGGCTTTTCAATCTTAGAAAGTAGACCAACCTGGCCCTTTGAAATTTTACGAACTTCAGCCAAATCCTCTGGCCGCTGAATGAAGGATAGTGCCACCCAATCAACCGGTTCCTTAAGAACCTCATCAAGGTCTGCCCGATCCTTTTCGGTCAACGCGCCGGTCGCCAATGTCGTGTCAGGAAGACTCACGCCTTTCTTGTTTGAAATGTTGGTACCAGACACAACTTTACAGGTGATCGATTTACCATCTGAACGCTCAGCTACAAGCGTCAATCTTCCATCATCGATCAATAGGCGGTGACCCGGCTGAACAGCCTCCAAAATTTCTGGGTGCGGCAGGTGTACGCGTGTCGTATCACCTTCAGTAGGATCATCATCAAGCGTAAAGGTTTGGCCCTGCTCGAGCACAACTTTGCCTTCTTTAAAAACACCAACCCGCAGCTTCGGGCCCTGCAGATCAGCCAAAATTCCAATCGGGCGACCCGCACGTTTTTCGACATTGCGAATGGCTTTAACCAATTCGCGCATCATGTCATGGCTGGAGTGGCTCATATTGATGCGGAATACATCGGCCCCAGCTTCATAAAGCTTGCCGATCATTTCTTCATTATTGGAAGCCGGTCCCAATGTGGCTAGAATTTTGACTTTACGGCCACGTTTCACTGGCTTTCCCCTTGGTTTATAATTGTTGTGTCCCCTGATGCGGACGAACTTTCCACTGCGGCTTCATCAACAAGCTGGACCATCCAACTTTGCTGGTTTGCCGTATCATATTCGCGAAATCCAGAACGCTGAAAACCGCGCGCAAAGCAATCATTGACGCCCGTTACTTTGAACTCGCGTTCAGCGACGCACATATTGACAGGGCCGTCCCAACGGCCTCCGCGCAGCGCATCTTCTGCATAAAGATAATAGTATCGCGACGCCAGTGGACCTTCGATGAGTGTTTTGCATTTGTTTGACTCAACATGCCACCAACCTTCGGTGATCCAGCCCGTTTGCGCGCGATAGCCGATCGCAACGCCGACAAGTTCCTGAGTTGCGTTGCAGACCCGAAAATCCGCATGTGCCGTGGTGGTGCCTGCGAATGTGAAACCGCCAATAGCTAAAACAGACGCGAGCGCAAGGCGATGTGCGTATAAACCGATTGAAAATGAATCAAACAAGCGTTCCATTACCCGTCTTTATAACCGTAAAAGGTCAAATATCCACTGGTGTAAGCACAGTCTTTTACACAACAATTCGTCAAGTCAAAGCCGAAAGCGATCGTTTTTGCCGTAGTTGGTAAACTTTGAACACCTATCCCTTGATTGCACGCAACAATATGCCGATATCTCTTGCAACTCATAAGGAAGTCCAATGACAGAAATATCACAAGAAAAACAAACGGAGTTAGAAGCCGCGGCGTTCCGTAGACTAGTGTCGCATCTAGGCAAACGCACCGATGTTCAAAACATTGATATGATGAATTTAGCCGGGTTTTGCCGCAACTGCTTATCCAACTGGTACAAGGATGCAGCAGAGGCGAATGGAATCGAATTGTCGAAGGACGATGCGCGTGAGATTATTTACGGTATGCCCTACACCGAATGGCGCGACCAATATCAGACCGAAGCAACTGAAGAGCAAAAAGCCGCATTTGCGCAAAACGCCAAAAAACACGATTGATCAAAAGGTGTATTAGCCGGGCCACGTAAAATTGTCTGCCCTGTCTGGCTGCGATGGCGGTGGCAATCCTTCTTCTACCAATCGTTGCCTAACCGATTTGGCTTGGAGCGGGTTACTAGCAGGTGCGCTGGCCTGCTGTGTCACATCGCCCAGCAAAACATTCCCACCATCGAGGTCCGGATCCTGAATCGAAATAGGATTTGTTCGCTCCAGCTCAGCCTCTGTTTGCAAAGGCGGAAGTTGCAATAGCGGTACGTTGTCATCACCCAATGACGTCAACAATGGTGAAGCCGCATCGCCCAGCAATTGCTTGAGCTGTTGCTCCACATAGAAAGCGAGCTTGCGCTTACCTGCCTTGGTGAAATTAATACCGTCTGATGACCGCAACCGAACCTGTTGACCATTGATATCGGCACCACTCGTTATGAAGTTGCCTTCCGCATCAACAAAACCGTCCCAGATGTCGACAAAATAGCCATCTGTGCTTTCTACCGCAGCCTTATAGTATTGATTGAAAGCCAAAATATCAGCCGACATCGAACTAAACCTGAAGGGTGGACTTCCAACCCAAATCAGACGTGTATTGGTGCCGCGAACAGCCTTCGCAAAAGATTCAACACGAGAAATATATTCTGTCTGCCAAGCTTCGCTTCTGACTTCCACGGTCCGCCCATTCACACGCATAGCTTGACGGTCGTTGGAGCCCAACATTGCAACAACAAATGCCGGCTGTAGAGCCTCAATCATTGGCACAACTTCCTGCGGCCAATTATAAAAATCATCACGAACCAAGCCGGACGAGCCGTTTGTCTTTACGTCAACTACAATATTGGCAACTTCAGAAAATGCATCCGTAAGGCCTTGGCTCATGCCATCGGCGATAAAATCACCGACCACCAAAATACGTTGAGCATTTTCCGCCTTCTCAACAATAGCATTATTCTGTGGCGTGGGTGCGGAGGTGCGCTTGATGTTCGATTTTTTCTTTCGAACGCTTTTTGACTTCGATGTCGACTTTTTCCGTACGATACGCTTTTTCACCGGCGCTCTTTTAGTTTTGGTCGTCTTACGGTTCTTGGATTGTGCAGAACCTCCTCGGAGTAGCAGTTGAAGAAAGTTCTCTTTCTTCTCCTGTGCCAAGGCGGGCGTTGACCCCACAATATGGCTAACGCCTGGCAACGCGGAATCTTCAAATGGGATCAAAGATGCTGCAATCGTCAAAACGAAAACAAGCTTCAAGGCCTTGAGAAAAACTAAACCTCTGATTTTCAACGCATAAAACACAACAAGAGCGCCCAAAAAACATCACGCCACTCAACGGCGTCTGATTGCACTTAGCACTTCTAATGAAGGATATCCATCCTGCGCCAATCCATTGCGAGACTGAAACGCTTTGATTGCGCTGCGCGTTTGGGGTCCGGGTTTGCCATCGATAGCGCCGTCATAAAATCCTGATCGCTTTAAATGGCGTTGCAGTTCTTCGGCCTGCGCGACGCTAATACGCGTATACGGGCGTTTCCAATCACGCGTTGGCTCGGGATAGCCCGCGATTTGGTCGGCCAAAAGACCAACGCCAAGCGCATATTTATCGGCATTATTGTACCGCTTGATGACGAAGAAGTTCTTGATCATCAAAAATGCTGGCCCATCGCGCCCCTGA
>JBCDFK010000196.1:0-5042 GCA_039178065.1 Pseudomonadota bacterium
CAAAACCATGCCCGCGCGGCATTGGCGATGCTCGATCATTTGGTTGTGCAGGATATTTTCCTGACCGAGACCTGTTGGCATGCGGACGTCGTTTTGCCCGCTTCAGCCCACGCGGAAAAGCTTGGGACTTACTCAAATACTAACCGTCAGGTGCAAATTGGTAGACCCGCTTTGACGTTGCCTGGAGAGGCACGTCAGGATTGGGAGTTAATCGTGGAACTCGCCAATCGCTGTGGTCTTGATTGGAAATATGAGAATGTGCCTGCTGTGTATGAAGAAATGCGCCAGGTAATGAAGTCGCTGGACTACATGCCATGGGAACGTCTGGAAGCGGATGGTGCGGTGACTTATCCGGTTCCGGAAGAGGGCGCTGAGGGCAGTGCCGTTATCTTCAAGGAAGGTTTTCCAACCGATGATAAACGAGGGCGCATTGTACCGGCCGATCTACGTGCGCCCGACGAAGTACCGGATGAAGAATATCCGATGGTGCTAACCACCGGACGGGTGTTGGAACATTGGCATACAGGCGCGATGACACGTCGTGCGAATGTGCTTGATGATATTGAGCCGGAGGGCTTTGCAGCCATGAACCCGCGCGAAATTGAAAAGCAGGGACTGGAACCTGGCCAGATGATCTCCGTGCAAACCCGTCGTGGCGCGATTGATGCGTTGCTGCGGGCTGACCGTGAAGTGGCTGACGGTATGATCTTTATTCCATTCTGCTTTAATGAAAGCCCAGCTAACGCGCTGACGAACCCGATGCTTGATCCCTACGGAAAAATCCCTGAGTTTAAGTTTTGCGCTGCAAAAATTGGGAAATCAACGAAAATGGAAGCGGCGGAATAATCCGCCGCCCACAAGACTTGTGGGCTTACCAGGCAATTTCTTTGCCCGCCCAGTCGAAGAACTTTCCTGTCTCTTTTGCTGTTACGCTTTCTATGATGTTTAACAGGTTAGTCGCCGCAACATCTGGTTCGACCATCGAGTGGCCTTGATAGTTTTTAGTGAATTGAGTCGCGACGGTTCCGGGATGTAATGCTATGCAAATTGAATGTTTGTGAGAACGCGCCAATTCGATAGATGCCGTCCGGATGTATTGATTGAGAGCGGCTTTTGATGCGCGATAGGAATACCAGCCCCCCAGTTCATTGTCACTGATTGAACCGACACGTGCCGAAAGGGCGGCAAAAACGACACGCTTGTTGCGCGGTAGAAGCTTTAAGATATGCTTCAATACCAGTATCGGTCCTATCGCGTTTGTTGAAAATTGCTTGGCCATCGCTGCGGGGTCGAGTGCTTTCAGTGTTTTTTCTGGACCATTTTCACTGGATGCAAGCGCGCCGGTAGCAACGATCACGACATCAATTGGACCTTCCAAGGCACTGATGTGTTTTTGAACACTTGATTCATCTGTGACATCTAACCCATTGGCACTTCTAGACAATTCAGTGACGGCGTAACCACGAATTTTTAATTCTTTGACCAAAGATCTGCCTATGCCTCCGCTTGCGCCAATCACCAAAGCTCGTGCCATAAATGTATCCCCTCTTTGAAATTGAGCGTTGAAAATGCGTGCCGTATCTGTGTTGTTGAGTCTGAAGTAAGTCACAACCGCAACTAATCCACGCCCATCAAATCAAAATGTCACAAATGCTCGATATATGAACAATCAAGTTCAGGACTGGCGCCCCGAAAAGTCCTGTCAGTGGGCGATGCACTGCGGTGCGTCGCCCCAATTTTGTCGCGGAAATTTTGCGGCAGTGAAACCACACCTTTTGCTAACCTTTCTGTAGCAATATCGGTGGATACGTGATGGTTGCTTTCTAGCAAGCTCGCACCCTGACATGACGTCGACAACGTATTCCGGTTCAATCCGGCATGCACTCTTGAGATTTCTGCGGACGCAAATGCGTGCCAAGGGCGTTGTATGTCGGTAAACAATTCCAAAAACTTTCGGATTCTATCTCGCTTAGGAGCGACACTGTTCGGTGATGACGGATTGGTGGCTAATTCTAGGTTTTTCTCAGCATTACCGAGACACCATGAGCAAAGTGCCGAACGCTTGATTGCAGTGCTGCAGTTCCTTTTGGCTGTATTGTTAGTTGGTATGTACAGCTTTGGAATCTTGGCAAGCCAATTTGGTTTGCTTAATCAAATAGTTTTGGGGCTGCTGTGTGCTTTTGCCATTAGTGCAAGCTCCAGATGGATCGCAGCAAGCGGTGACGCCTTACCAGATAAATTGCTAGACCTTCTGAATGTCGTCGACGTTTTTGTCTTTTTGGCATTGGCGATGTTTGCGCAAGCTGCTGCAGGTGAAGTTTCGAGTGACCATTTAGCATTTTGGCTTGGTATTTTGGTTGCGATACGATTGGTTAGAGCTCATCCGCGCACGGTTGTAGTTGCTGGTGGTGCGGCGTTCATATCGTTGATGGCAATGTCAAATCTTCTATCACAGCAACCTATATTGGGCCCGGATGGCGAAAATTTTAGAGTGAGCGAAGTTACGCTACTCATGCTGGTTTTATTTCTTGGTTTGTTGGCATTCGCGGCATGGCAAGCCCGAAAGACTATGTCGTATCTAAATGCAACGCTTGAGAATATGCCTCATGGTGTTGCTTTGTTTGACGATGAAAACCGACTGGTGGTCTCCAATCCCCAATACAGCCGATTATATGGTTTGACCGACGAACACCGCAAACGTGGCACCAGCATAGCTGACTTGATTAGGTATCGTCACGAAGCCGGCTGCTTCGGCAAGGTGGAATATAGCGCGCATGCGACCGATTGGATGGACAGTTTTGAGGCATCTGAGCCATCAATTCAACAGCTGGATGATGGGCGCATTTTTTCCATCCTGCGGCAACGCGATCAGTCAGGACGTATCGTAACAACGACGGAAGACGTCACTTCACAACGTCAGCTTGAAGCCCGCGTGGAATATCTTGCTTATCACGACTCACTGACTGGCCTGGCCAATCGCACATTGTTGCGGCAACGACTTGATAAAATGGCCGAGAAAGAATCGAGCCGTGACAATCTGACGGCGTTTTGCTTGGACTTAGACAGGTTCAAGGAAATCAACGACACGCTTGGCCATGAAATAGGTGATGAGTTGCTCAAGACCGTAGGGCAACGCCTTCGAGATTGCATAGGCGAGGGGGATTTGGTCGCGCGAACCGGCGGTGATGAGTTTGTGATTTTGCAATCGGGACCTTGCAGCGCAAAAATTGCCGCAGGCTTTGCGCAAAATGTCATCGATTGCCTGTCAAAACCATATCAATTGCGCGGATACCAAGTTCAAATTGGAACGAGTGTTGGAATTGCATTCTTAAATGAGCAGAACATAAACGCTCAAAACCTGATCAAGAATGCAGATATAGCGCTTTATCAGGCCAAGGAATCCGGAAGAGGCATATTCCGCTTTTATGCAGAATCGATGGGTCGATTGCTGCAAGAAAGGCGCAAAATTGAGGCTGACTTACGTGAGGCGTTGAACAGGGGCGAATTTGAACTCCATTATCAACCCGTGTTGAATACTGAACGCGGCCATATAGAAAGCATGGAAGCGCTGATCAGGTGGCAGCATCCGACTAGGGGATTGATACCGCCGCTAGAGTTTCTGCCAATGGTCGATGAAATTGGCATGGCAGTACAGCTTGGTGAATGGGTAATTTTGCAAGCGTGCAATGATGCGGCCAAGCTGTCTGATAGTATTCGCGTATCAGTCAATGTTTCCGCCGCGCAATTTCATAGGCCCGGTCTTGCGGATGCTGTTGTGGAAGCCTTGCAAGCCAGCGGCTTGTCGGCAAAGCGATTGGAAATTGAGATCACAGAAACGGTGCTGTTGGAAAACACCGAGACCACGATCATGACCCTTCAAAAGTTGCATGAATTAGGTGTTCGGATTGCTTTGGATGATTTTGGTACCGGTTATTCTTCACTCAGTTATCTTCAAAAGTTCTCGTTTGATCGTCTGAAGATTGACCGTTCTTTTGTGCGGGATTCGTTAACTGATAATTCGTCGAGCACGATTATCAAATCGGTCATTGAGCTCGGTCAGAATTTGGGCATGAAAATCACCGCAGAGGGCGTGGAGACAGACGAGCAGTTGGTTCGCGTAACGGATGATGGCTGCACAGCAATTCAAGGCTTTTTAATCAGCCGCCCGCTGCCGCTTAGGGAGCTGAGCAAGTTTTTACATGCGAGAAGCGATCTACGGGGGGCAACGGGGCTCACAGATTCCTCTGTGAGCCGCGCTGTGTAACTAATCAATCGTGGACATGACCCAATATGACAAGCTGGGGTTCGCCATCGCTGGTTTTAGCTGGTGAATCTCCGTGCGCATTGACCCGGCCGGTTACGCGCTTTCGATAGGCTGAAAAACTATCAAATGTGACGACATCAACCGCTTCATCAAGATCCAAGGCAAGTTGATAATATGCCCCTTGACCTTGCTCAGTGACTGACACAATACGTGCAGTAAATGGTTGCTTTAGATATCTGCCCCTCACGTGATCGCCGACTTGAACTTCCACATCTGGATGGTTCGATAGCCGCGCTGCTGCGGTGTTCCAATCGCGATATCCGAGTTGATTTGCTGTTTTTTCGAGTGCTCGGCTATGCGAAATAGCCTCGCCATTTTTTGCAAGTTCTAAGCGCAATTCGCGCGCTTGCCGTTTTGCCTGTTCAACAGGACTATAAAAGTTTCTAGAACGCATTTTTTGCCTCCGTTGAGGCGGTCAAATTGAGTGGGTGCCCATATTGCCACAGGACCGCAAAAACGGATTGTGAAGCCGATCAAGATCGGGAGGTTTCACCATCAAGTGGGCGGCAGGTACCTCAGACCGACGCCCGAATATACTGATTGGCGTTTGCCGTCAATTATGTTTCATGTTTCGGAAGAGTTTTCATTCATCGACCGTCAATACGCCGCCGATTCCAGTGGCCGCAACTGAAAAGCTCTGAAATAGCGAACCAATCAAATCGGGAGAGTTGACTGAATTGGCTGTTGCCAGTGAATTGCCTTGATTGATGCCAGTACC
>JBCDFK010000197.1:0-5023 GCA_039178065.1 Pseudomonadota bacterium
AAAGACGTTGCGCGCGCTCAATCATCTGACATTGATGATACATTGATTGCGATCAATAGTCTTGGTGAAAGTGACGCATTTTCGTTGGTGATTGAGGCAGATGCCACCGCATCAAAGCCGCTTGGTCTTGCACATGTTGCCAATAGTGCGGGCATGACGAATGCATTTCATCGTGTGGCTGTGAAATCGAACGCAAATGCGTCTGTTATTGATCGCTATGTATCCGAAGAAGGCGTTGCTCATCTCTCCAGTGCGGTGGTTGATCTGACTGTCGAGAAAGATGCGCGAGCAACTTGGATCATCATTCAGGAAGAGAATGCCGACACAACGCGTCTGGCGCGCTTGAATGTGTCATTGGAAGAGAATTCGGACCTAAAAATATTCATGCTCAACGCTGGTGGAAAGCTGGTGCGCCAGGAGATCAACGTTATTTCGCGTGGCGAGGGCTCAAACCTTGATATTAAGGGTGTGAACTTGATTGGCGAGGGCACACATGTGGATGTGACCACCGTGTTGTCGCATACGGTTCCGCACACAAATTCAAATCAGCTATTCCGCAACATTATGACGGGCAATGGCAAAGGTGTGTTCCAGGGTCAGATCAAGGTTCATCAGATTGCGCAGAAAACCGATGCGCAGATGGCGTGTAATACGCTTGTGTTGTCAGATGATGCTGCATTTTATGCCAAGCCCGAACTCGAGATTTTTGCTGACGATGTTATTTGTGCGCACGGCGCAACAGTAACGGAACTCGATGAGGACCATTTGTTCTATCTGCGAGCACGTGGTGTCACCGAACGTACGGCGCGCGCTTTGCTTGTGGAAGCATTTGTTGATGAGGTTGTTGAAGAGTTAGAAGATGATGCTCTAATCGAGGCACTCGAAGACATTATCGCCGCTTGGCTGGATAAAAATGGCTAGGGCGATCGGTGCCTATTTGGGCGATAGTCTGAAAATATTTTTGGTACCGGTTAGCACAATATCGAGGGCCGCAGACCGCAACTTGACAATTGTCCAGGCTGGGTCGGTTTTACTGATGTTGGCTGTTATTGCCCAGGCCGTGCGTTATGCAACAAACATCGTGCCAGGCGGTACTAACTTGCCATACTCACTGACTGAGTCTGTGCTTGAAACAGTCAGCTATATTGGATTTTTCCTTATAGCGTTACTTGTTATGTTTTCGTTGATGGTTGTTTTTGGCGGCAACAGCAATTTGCGAAAACTGTTCAGCGCAAAGCTTGATTTGGCATCGACTGTTCTACGTGGTTATCTGCTCGCATTTCTAATCAAGGCTGCCATTGCCGTTCTCTTTTTGGGTGCGGTAGGTGGTTCTGCTGGTTTGCTTATCAATATGGGAGAACAGATTGGCCTGGTTACGCTGAGCCTAATTGTTGGTGCCTATAGCATCATTGTCTTGCGTTTTGGCTGAGAGCTGTCTTGGTTGCTGGCCGTTATTGCCGGGGTCATTCACTTTGTGTTGATGGTGGGGATTTTCGCTGCCTACAGCTTCATCGTGTTGCAAAACGATATTTCCTCCCTCCAACAGCTGTTGCAAAGTTGAGAACTGAAAATGGCATATGATATCGAAAAAATCCGAAGCGATTTTCCCATTTTGGCGGAGCAGGTTTACGGCAAGCCACTAGTCTATTTGGATAATGGCGCATCGGCCCAAAAGCCACAGCAGGTGATTGATGCCATCAGTCACGTCTATTCGAAGGAATATGCCAATGTGCATCGCGGTCTTCATTATATGTCAAATGCTGCAACAGATGCCTATGAAGCCGCGCGCGAGAAAGTGCGCAAATTTCTCAATGCAGCTTCTGTTGATGAGATCGTTTTTACAAAATCTGCGACGGAAGCCATAAACACGGTTTCCTATGGCTATGGCGTACCAACTGTGGGCGAGGGCGATGAAATTGTTTTGTCGATTATGGAACACCACTCAAACATTGTGCCTTGGCATTTTTTGCGTGAGCGCCATGGAGCAAAGCTAGTTTGGGTTCCTGTGGACGATGAGGGTGTGTTCGACATCGCTGAGTTCGAAAAATGCTTGACTGATAAAACTAAGCTGGTCGCCATTACACATATGTCCAACGTATTAGGCACCGTGGTTCCGATCAAAGAGATTTGCCGCATCGCACATGAACGCGGGATTGCGGTGCTTGTTGATGGATCACAGGGCGCGGTTCATATGCCGGTCGATGTGCAAGACCTCGATTGTGATTGGTATGTGTTCACCGGTCACAAAGTATACGGTCCTTCTGGTATCGGTATTTTGTACGGCAAAAAAGATCGCCTTGAAGCGATGCAGCCATTTCAGGGCGGTGGTGAGATGATAGAGGAGGTCACGCAAGATGGTGTGACTTACAATCATGCGCCACACCGTTTTGAAGCAGGTACGCCACCGATTGCGCAGGCCATTGGGTTGGGTTTCGCGCTTGATTATGTGGAGAGTATTGGGCGTGAGAATATTGCAGCGCATGAAAACGAATTACTGACCTATGCTAACGAGCAGTTGGCAAGGCTGAACTCGTTACGCATTATTGGTAATGCACCGGGGAAGGGCGCCATTATTTCGTTTGAAATGGAGGGCATTCATGCGCATGACGTTTCAATGCTGATCGATCGGTCGGGCGTCGCTGTTCGCGCGGGTACCCATTGTGCTCAGCCGCTCTTGCAACGCTTCAATGTGACCTCCACATGTAGAGCATCGATTGGCATGTATAATAATCACGCTGATATTGATGCTTTGGTTACATCGCTTGAAAAGGCACGAGACTTTTTCAGCTGATAAAAATCAGGTAGGATAGAATTATGACAGATGATACTCAAAGCGAAATTGCAGAAAGTGCTATCCCGCGTGATGAACTTGCGCAAATGACCGATGATATCATCGCCGCACTCAAGACAGTTTATGATCCTGAAATTCCAACCGATATTTACGAGTTGGGACTGGTTTACAAAGTTGACATTGAAGATGATCGTACAGTGAAAATCGATATGACGCTGACTGCACCAGGCTGTCCGGTTGCTGGTGAAATGCCAGGTTGGGTGGAAGGCGCTGTGCGCGGTGTACAAGGTGTTATGGATGTGGAAGTGGAGATGGTGTTTGATCCGCCATGGACGCCAGATCGAATGAGTGAAGAAGCTCAAATTGCTGTTGGGCTATTTTAATAGTCTCATCTTGTAGCTTATTGATTTCGACCTTACATTAAGACAGTCGACATTTGGAGATAGATATGGCCTTTGCCATTATGACCATGACTGATGCTGCCGCTTCGCGCGTTCGCGAAATCGTTGCCAATCGCGCCGATGAGGCTGCGAAGGGTGTACGCGTCGGCATTAAAAAAGGCGGTTGTGCCGGTATGGAATATACCGTCGACTTGGTAACCGAGCCCAACACAGCGGATGATCATATTGTTCACGAGGGTGCGGAAGTCTGGATTGATCCAGCAGCGATGCTTTATTTGCTGGGCACAGAAATGGATTTTGAGGTGACTAAGCTGCGTACCGGCTTTGTGTTCAAGAACCCAAACCAATCATCTGCCTGTGGTTGTGGTGAGTCCGTCGAATTAAAGCCTGCAGATCTGAAGGAACTCGCTGAGGCCCGCGGACAGGTCTAGCACATGGACGAGGACGCGCTCCGAGATCTGTTTTCCTCGATGGAGCCATTGTCATTCCGAAAAATGTTCGGGGGTATAGGCATCTATTGTCACGGTGTTATATTCGCAGTGGTTTTGGATGGCGGCTTGATGCTTAAGGGCGATGACCAATGCGCTGCAGAGTATGAGTCAGTGGGCTGCATACGATGGACATATACACATACCAAAACAGGTAAACTGGTTTCCATGCCCTATTGGTCAGCGCCAGAAACTGCGATCGATGATCCAGACGATATGCATAGATGGGCGCAGATGGCTTATGCGGCGGCGTTGCGTACCAAGAAGCCGAACAAGAAGAATTAGCGCCCGATCATCATAAATGCAGGCACTTCATCACCAAACCCTTGTGGCTCTTTGGGTTGGTTGTCGTTCTTGCCTTTTTTGGCGCGTTTGGGCTGGTCGTTCTCTGCTCTTGCCGACTTACGCTCAGCGTTTTGCTCTTTTATTTTTTCTTTGCGTCCAGTCTTGGTTTCAACAATTTCAGACGCAACTTCTGATGTGCTAGCGAGTTTTGCTTCGTCAGTCTTGCGCTTGCCACGACCCCGCGTTTTGGGCGGCTTTTCAGCTTGTTCAGGGGCTGCGACCGGCTCGGCGGTATCCACGCTCTTTGCACTCCACTCGATTTTCTTATCAATAAGCTTTTCAACTGCTTCAAGATATTTCATCGCCGATTTCTCGACTAGCGTGAATGCTTGGCCCTCGCGCCCTGCGCGACCGGTACGGCCTATACGATGCACATAGTCTTCTGCGTGTATTGGCACATCGAAATTGTACACATGGCTAACATCGGGGATATCTAAACCTCTGGCTGCCACATCAGAAGCAACGAGGATTTGAATAACGTTGTCCTTGAAACCCTGAAGCATATTCGTACGAGAACGTTGGTCCATATCGCCGTGCAAAGCGCCCACCGAGAATCCATGTTTCTCAAGCGATTTCCAAACGGTTGAAACGTCGCGCTTCCGATTGCAGAATATGATCGCATTCTTGATATTGTCTTGGCTACGAAGAGCGTCGCGCAAGGTGGCGCGTTTTTCGTAATCCTTGCCACCAGTGCTAATCAGTCTTTGCTCAACCGTATTGGCAGTGGTCGATGGCTTTGCGGTTTCGACCGTAACCGGTCCTTGCAAAAACTTGTCGGCGAGACGTTGGATTTCCGGTGGCATAGTCGCCGAGAAAAACAGAGTCTGACGTGTGAATGGAATAAGAGACACTATGCGTTCAATGTCGGGAATAAACCCCATATCCAGCATGCGGTCAGCTTCGTCGATGACTAGAATATCAACGCCGGTTAGAAGCAATTTGCCGCGTTCGGAATGGTCGAGCAGCCGGCCGGGCGTTGCGATCAAAACATCGGCGCC
>JBCDFK010000198.1:0-5022 GCA_039178065.1 Pseudomonadota bacterium
GCGCGCCATCTTCCATACGCTCATGGGCACGCCAAGCCTCTTTCAGCGGATAAATCATATCCATCACCGGCGCTATTTGACCCGAAACCAGCAATGGCCACATATGTCTTTCGAGATTGCGCGCGATCGCTGCTTTGAAGTCATTGGGTTGCATTCGCAAAGTTGAGCCCGTGTGGTTAAGCCGCTTCATCATCAATTGAGCAAAATCAACTTCAACTTTAGCGCCGCCCAAAAAACCAATCTGTGCAATCCGCGCATCCACAGCAGCACAGGCATAGTTGCGGCTGATATAGTCGCCTCCCACCATATCTAAAATCACATTGGCGCCTTTGAGGCTCGTATACATACGAACCGCACGGACAAAGTCTTCTTCGCGATAATTGATAACAAGATCCGCACCCAACTTTCGGCAAGCCTCGCATTTCTCTTCTGAACCCGCGGTGGTTATCACCGTTGCCCCAATCGCCTTCGCCATTTGGATCGCCGTCGTGCCTATGCCAGAGGAGCCGCCATGCACAAGCAATACCTCGTCAGGCAAAAGCGCGCTGCGTTCGATCACATTGTGCCAAACGGTAAAAAATGTTTCAGGCAATGCTGCTGCCTGTGTGATTGTCAAACCAGCCGGAATTGGCATGACGCTGCCCTCGTCAACAGCCACATATTGAGCATAGCCCCCGCCTGAGGTCAGCGCGCAAACTTGATCCCCCACTTTGTAGCGGGATGTCTTTGCCCCGACCTCTTCGAAAACACCTGCAACTTCCAAACCTGGCAAATCCGATGCGCCTTTGGGTGCTGGATATAGACCTTTACGCTGCAAAACATCTGGGCGGTTCACGCCAGCAGCCTTAACGGCAATCAAAACCGCATTTTTTCCAACCGTTGGTTTATAGCGCTTGCAAGGTACCAGCGATTTCGGCCCACCCGGCTCGCTAATCTCCACTGCATCCATCAAAGGCTGATTTTTTGCCATGCTTCCCCACCATGTTTCCAACGATCATCACTTGGCAGCACATTGTGGCAGGGTTAGGCTGTCTGAAACGACGAACTCAGGTGCCCTGCTATGTCTGTTGATGAAAACGAACCGAAAAAGAAACTGCCCTTTCAGCTCGGGCAAGACCTATCAGATTTATCGGTCGGTGACATAGAGGAAATTATTGACCAGCTTGAAGAGGAAATTGCTCGTTTACAGACCGATGCGAAGCAAAAACAGGCAAGCAAAAGCGTCGCTGATGCGCTGTTTAAGTCCTGATCAAGCGTTTTTGGTTACTTTTTTGTGTCTGCTAACGTCAAATTAACCCTTACAGGTGTTTAATCAGATTGTTCGGATTTATTCGAACTCATTCAAAGCTCTGCTTTGTTTGACGCCTCCCCTGTATAATTCTTCAAGAGCCGCTTATGCGGCTCTCTTTTTTTGTGGCAAATCACAGCTTGTCCACAACATGTCCACATTCCGTTGGGGAAGCATCGCTTAGCATTAACCTTGCATTAAGTATGTTCTTGCGTGAAGCTGTTAGAAGTTAGATTGTGCCGATGAAGTTCACAGCCGGCCAGGCTAAAAGCAAAGAATGCACGAACAATACAAGGCGCGACAATGACCAATGCCGCAGACAGCGACAACACGATCCGTTTTTCCGACAGGAAAGCAGCATCGCCAGCATTCAATAACCTTTACGCTGAAGGCATGGGCTTAGTTGAAGAAACAGCCTCTTATCTTGAAGGCGATGGTCGCCGCGACGCCAAACAATTGGGTCGCGTTGCTGCAACCCTTTATGCCGCTGAGTCCATGCGCCTTACAACGCGTCTTATGCAACTGGCTTCATGGTTGTTGCTACAACGCGCGCTAAACTCGGGCGAGATGACATTCGATCAGGTTAAATCCGAAAAAGGCAAGATCCGCTTAGATACGACATCGGCCAACAAAGATGTTGCAGCTTGGAACGAGATGCCATCCATGTTTTGTGACTTGGTACGCCGTTCATTGCGCCTGCAAGCACGTATTCGCCGTATGGATGATGATATTGCCGCGCCAGAGGGTGACGATGATATTATTGGTTTGGATAACCCAGTTCTAAATCAGGTAAACTTGCTCAAAACCGCATTCGGCTCATAAACCCAATTCAGAATTGCAAATCGCCAATAAAAAACCCGCCGATTGCTCAGCGGGCTTTTTTAATTTTGGCTCAACAGTCTTAAAGACCAAGACCGTCAAAACGCTTCTTAAATTTAGAAACGCGACCACCGCGGTCGAGCAAGTTTTGGTTACCGCCATTCCAAGCGGGATGCGAAGTCGGATCAATATCTAGGTTCATGGTGTCGCCTTCAGCGCCCCATGTTGATTTCGTCATATACTCTGTGCCGTCTGTCATAACCACTTTAATCATGTGGTAGTCTGGATGAATATCCGCTTTCATTTCAAAAACCTCAAACATTTTCAAATAGTTGGCTGCGCCTTGGCGCCCATGCCAGCAAAGTTTCAAAGCAAAAGCCGCGAACCCGATGCCCACGGCTTTAAAAATCGTTGTGCAGCCTATACATCAGTGACAATTCGCGCACAAGACTCCCTGGTGCGATTCTGCATATAGAATATTCTATCGGGAAATGAGTGGCTAAAAAAATAATATGAGCGACGTTTCAAATTCTACCCAGCGGGAAAAGTCCAAATCAGTTCGCCCACTGATGAAGCTGCTGCCATATCTGGCACGCTATAAAAAACTCGTTGCTGGCGCCGTAATCTCGTTGCTGCTCGCTGCTGTCACCACTTTGGCACTACCCACAGCAGTTCGCCGGGTCATCGACAACGGCTTCTCCACGGATGATGCAGTGCTCATCAACAACTACTTTTCCATGCTAATCTTTATCGCATTAGTTTTGGCCGCTGCGAGCGCCCTGCGCTATTTCTTTGTCATCACGTTAGGCGAACGCATTGTGTCTGACGTGCGTCGCGATGTTTTTACGCAAGTAATGAACCTCTCATCCACTTTTTATGACACAGCCCAATCCGGCGAAATTGTTTCGCGCCTGACTGCAGATACAACACAAATTAAGTCCGCAGTTGGCGCAACAGCATCGCTCGCATTGCGAAATACGCTACTAGGTACTGGTGCGCTCATTATGATGGTGATTACCAGCCCATCGCTATCGGCCATTGTAATCGGCGTTATACCATTAATTGTATTGCCCATTGTTGCTTTCGGTCGGCGCGTCCGCACCAAGTCCCGTACAGCACAAGATATGCTCGCCAACGCTTCGGCCTATGCCAGTGAAGCAATTGGAGCAGTTCGTAGTTTCCAAGCATTCACCAATGAAAGTCTTGCAGCAAACCGTTACGCGCGTGCGGTGGACACGGCATTTGCAGCGGCTCGGTCTGCCGTTGGCGCGCGAGCCATTTTGACTGCCTTTGCCATATTCATGGTGTTTTCTTCAGTTGTCGCGGTTTTATGGATCGGCGCAACGCGCGTGCTAAGTGGCGATATGACCCCCGGCACGCTGGGCCAATTTTTGCTTTATGCAATCTTCGCAGCAGGCGCCTTGGGCGCTTTGTCTGAAATTTGGGGCGAATTGCAATTGGCCGCAGGCGCAGCTGAGCGGCTCACCGAATTATTAGTCGAAGAGAGCGATGTCGAAAGTCCAGCAAACCCATCGGCATTGCCAAGTCCACCGCTCGGCACTGCCGCCTTTGAAAACGTATCATTTGCCTATCCCACACGACTAAATGATCGGGCCCTGCACGGCCTTTCGCTCGAAATAAAACCAGGCGAGACTGTCGCAATTGTTGGTGCTTCTGGTGCGGGAAAAAGTACGATATTCGGGCTTTTGATGCGCCAGTATGATCCGCAATCTGGGCGCATTATGATCGATGGTGTCGATGCAAAAGACGCCGATTTACAAGAACTGCGCGAACGCATGGCTATTGTGCCGCAAGATGTTGCAATATTGTCAGGCACTGTGGCTGATAATATCGCATTTGGTCGACCCAATGCATCGCAGGAAGAAATCGAAAAAGCAGCAAAAGCTGCGCAAGCAGATCAGTTCGTCAGCGAGTTACCCAAGGGATATGAAACCGAGGTTGGCGAACGAGGTGTGACGCTTTCAGGCGGCCAACGCCAACGGCTCGCAATCGCGCGCGCGATCTTGCGCGATGCGCCTATCCTCTTGCTTGATGAGGCAACATCGGCACTCGACGCAGAGAGCGAGACACTGGTGCAAAAGGCACTGGAAGGCCTCATGGAAGGTCGAACAACATTGGTGATTGCACACAGGCTTGCCACCATCTTAAAGGCTGATCGTATTCTTGTGATGGACAAAGGCAAAATCGTTGAAACCGGTACACATGCCGTTTTAGCTAAGAAAAAGAATGGTGTTTACGCCCGCCTAGCAGCTCTACAATTCAATGCCGGCCAAGCTGCGTAAATTTTCAAATTTAGGCGACTTTTGCGCTTGCCTTGGTGCGCTCCAAGGCAAGTAGTCTGCTCCTCAATCAAGGAGCCAAATACATGAATAATAAGACGCGATTTGAACGCGGAAAAGAAGCGCTAGCTGCAATAGACGGTCAAGCGGGCCAAAATGTTATCGATTCATTGGCTGACATAGCGCCCGAGCTTGCCACCTATATAATCGAATATCCCTTCGGTGACATTTACAGCCGAAAACAGCTCGGCTTGCGTGAACGGCAAATCGCAACGATTGCCGCCCTTACTGCATTGGGTAATGCAAAGGCGCAGCTCAAAGTGCACATCGAAGCAGGGCTAAATGTCGGCCTGACCCGCACCGAAATCGTCGAAGTTCTCATGCAAATGTCGGTATATGCAGGATTTCCCGCTGCTTTGAACGGCATATTTGCCGCAAAAGAGGTGTTTCAAGCGCTAGATCAGGAATAGCTCAACGCTCGGTAAGCTTCAGCTCAATGCGGCGATTACGGTTGCGTGCATCATCTGAATCAGTCGTGTCGAGCGGCTGAAACTCGCCAAATCCTGCTGCAACCAATCGGTTGGGTGTAACACGCTCTGAAATCAAATACTTCAC
>JBCDFK010000199.1:0-5019 GCA_039178065.1 Pseudomonadota bacterium
ATCGTAAGCGCGTTTACAACATGCCCCAATGGCTCACCTCAAAGGGCTATGTATTTGTAGCGCTGGACTATAGAAAGATTCCTAATACGACGATTGACGGCCAGGTTAGAGATGTAACCGCAGCCGTTGCCTGGGCTAGACGCAACATCCGCAAATATGGTGGTGATCCGAACCGCATGGTGCTGATGGGCCATTCGGCTGGCGCGCACTTATCGGCACTTGTTGCGGCTCAAGGAAAAGCATCGGGATTGAGGGGCATTATCCCAAACGATGTTCAGGCGTATGATCTGCTAGCCTATGCAACCAAGCGCGGTTCAATTGGGCCTATGTTTGGCAAAGCCTTTACCAATGAGCCGAAAAACTGGATTAAATGGTCACCAGCAACATATGCGCGCAAAACACGCCGGATGCCTCCGCACTTGATCTTGTATTCGCGAAGCCAAGGCGAACGCCGGAGATCAATTTCTGTTGGCTATGCAAATCTAATCAAAGGTTTGGGTACCCGAACCGAAATTTTCCACGGCACAGCCTATAGTCACGGTGCTATTGCAGCGCGTCTTGGGCGCAACGGCGACGCCGCCAGTGCCGCAATCGAGCGCTTTTTGGCGCGCGTAACCCGCTAAAACAAGGAATACCAGGAAGCACTATGCCGAACACTCTAATTACAGGCGCCAGTCGCGGCATTGGTTTTGCATTGGCAAAAGAACTCATTGCCCGCGGTCATCAAGTGTTTGGTTCGGTACGCTCATCCGAAGATGCTCAGCAGCTCACTTCCAAATTAGGTGCGGGTTTTATGCCATTGGTGTTTGATGTGACAGACGATCACGCTGTTGCAAAAGCTTCATCCGAACTGGATGTCGCCCGAGACGTATTGATCAATAATGCGGGCATAATCGGTGATCGTAGCGCTAATACGATCGACTATAGAAATCATGATGTCTTTGCTGACGTGCTCGCCATCAACACGATTGCGCCGTTGCGGGTTTCGCAGGCTTTCCTTCCGCATCTCCGAAGAAGCGATATGCCTCGTATCATTACCATTTCCTCGCAGATGGGTATGTTGAACTACCAAAAGTCAGACTGCATTGCTTATCGTGCTTCAAAATCTGCCGTAAACAAAGTCATGCAGGGCATTGCGACTGATCTAGAAGACGAGAAAATTGCCGTCCAGATGTTGCACCCCGGCTGGGTTCGAACCGATATGGGGGGTGACCATGCAGATTTGTCAGTTGAAGAAAGCGCATCTGGCATCGCGGATCGATTGGAAAATCTAACCATCGCGCAAACCGGTACTTTTGTCTCTTATGATGGATCGGCAATGCCTTGGTAGCTGGGCGTTAGCCTCGCCCAAATCACCTGCTACTCAAAATCCTTCGCCTTTGGTATTTTCATTTCATCCTCGTCAGGTTCGATGAACCGACTGGATTGCCACGAGCGCAACACATCATTCATGTCATCGAGAACAAAGTGGCGTGCAGAATCGCTATCATAGCCGTCATCAAGAAGTGAATCATATTCTGTGTGATTATGCCGAACATGCGTTGTAACGGCGAGCCAAGCGCCGATGGGGGCGGGTAGGTGGCGCAAATGCCTCTTATGGGCAATGTCTTTGATCAACAAGGCATCTGCGAGTGGCGCCATGGGCACCAGTTCCTTTAAAGCCTTGCTTATTTCTCTTTGAAATTTTGTGCTCATATCTTCGACTTATGCATAAACGATGCAATTACTACTTGCTGCCTTTCAAAAAATGACATAAACATATCTTTATATCATTTTTACGGTGACCCGATGTTTCAAACTGAAGAATATGTAGATTGCCTGAAATCAATTGCTGAGCCTAGCCGCTTGCGCATTTTACGTCTGCTTTCCGCAGGCGATTTGACCGTTTCTGACATTACAACGATTCTCGGCCAATCACAGCCTCGCGTATCAAGACATCTTAAACTGCTGCTTGAAACCAATCTCATCAATCGTTGGCAAGAGGGTTCCTGGGCACTTTTCAGGCTCGTTTCCACGGGAGATAAGGCCGAGCTAGTCAAAACGCTGCTTGAAAACATTTCGCCGGACGATCCCATCATATTGCGAGATTTGGAACGGCTTGAAGAAGTGAAACAAAAGCGCCGCACCGCTGCGGCCGACTATTTTGCCAAAAATGCAGCAAGTTGGGATCAAATTCGGACGCTGCATATTGCTGAAGATGAAGTCGAAAAGACACTGCTTACTTTGGCAGGCGAGGGGCCTTTTAATGCAATGCTGGACATCGGTACCGGTACCGGCCGGATGTTAGAGCTTTTTGCTCCCCATTATCGTTCAGCGGTCGGCATTGATGCCAGCCGTGAAATGTTGGGCGTAGCACGAGCCAATCTTGAGGCAGCCAATGTCGCCAATGTTGAGGTGCGTTTGGGCGATATTTACAATATGCCGGTTGAGCGAAACACTTATGACTTAATCGTTATCCATCAAGTGCTGCACTTTCTGGACGATCCTGCCGCCGCCCTTCGTGAAGCAATGCGCAGTCTTTCTCCGTCTGGGAAATTGATAGTCGTTGATTTCGCACCGCATGAGCATGAGTTCCTGCGCGCGGAGCATCAACACCAACGTCTTGGTTTTGAAACAAAGACAATGAATGATTGGTTCGAACAGGCGGGGCTGAAGCCGATGGCAAAAAAGGCGCTTGCACCGAAGAAAAACGAAAACAACGAACTGCTCACCGTTATGATTTGGGTGGCGCAGGATCAAAGATTGGAAATTGCTGCATCGAACGATGATGTTGGCTTGGCACTGGAGAATTTAGCGTAATGCGTGGCTCAGTTTTATCAAGAAACCCTGGCGCAGCCCTCGAGCGAAACATTCGCGTTTCGTTTGAGTTTTTCCCGCCCAAAAATGATGCGATGGAAAAGAAGCTGGCGGACACAATTACAAAGCTCGCGCCACTATCGCCTGACTTCATTTCAGTGACCTATGGAGCTGGCGGTTCCACGCGCGATCCATCCAAGCGCACATTGGCAAAAGTGCTCGAGCAAACTGGCGTGCCCGCAGCGGCCCATTTAACGTGCGTTGGATCAACCAAGCAGGAAGTCGATGAAGTTGTTCGCGACTTTGCCTCCATGGGTATTAACCGCTTTGTTGCACTGCGCGGCGACCCGGAAACAGGGATGGGCACACAATATTTGCCGACAGAAGGTGGTTATGAAAATGCCGCTGAGCTTGTTGGTGGTCTAAAAGCCTATGCAGACTTTGACATTTCAGTTTCCGCATATCCCGAAAAGCATCCTGAAAGCCCCGATTATGCGACCGATATCGATATGCTGAAGCGCAAAGTCGACAACGGAGCTTGCCGCGCTATCACGCAGTTTTTCTTCGATAACGATAACTACGAACGCTATGTCGAGCGGGTGCGCCGCGCTGGCATTTATGTGCCCATCGTGCCGGGTATTATTCCAATTCATAATTTCTGGTCCGTGGCCAACTTCGCTGGTCGCTGCCAAACGCTTGTACCATCATGGCTCGAAGAGCGCTTTGCAGGCCTGGAAAATGATCCCCAAACCCATGCGCTTATCGCCTCTGCTATTGCTGCTGAACAAGTGATGGATCTGGTTGATCGCGGTGTTGAAGACTTCCATTTCTACACCATGAACAGGCCTGATTTGGTGTTCGCTATTTGCCGCCTCATTGGCATCAAAGGCGATGATGATCGCGGTGTATTAGCGGCTTAATAAGCGGTTGATGATGCAATTGTTTGCATTATTGCTGTGGCGCTCCTTAGTTTGCTCGCATAAAGCTTTTGCAGAGCACTCTAGATGTGGAGCCCCAAATGCAGCGTTTTTTGGATGGAACTGAAGCCGCACTCGCATTGCGTCCAGATGAGCCCGTTTATTGCTTTAGACCGCATATACTTGCTGAAGACGCACTGAAGTTTCAATCGCTGTTTCCTGGTCAAACCGCATATGCTGTGAAAACCAATGGCGAACCCATGGTTATTGAGGCATTGGTTGCTGCGGGCATGACCGCATTTGATGTTGCGTCGCCAGCAGAGTTCGAAATTGTTCGGCGCTATTCGCCCGATGCTGAAATGCTGTATATGCACCCAGTCAAAGCTCAGTCCGACATTCGCTTGGCGCTTGAAAAATACAAAATCAAAACACTAGTCGTCGATCATGAAGATGAGATCGTCAAAGTTCTGCGCGTAACGCGCGCGCTCGATTTGGACCACACGCAAATTACTGTGTTTGTGCGCCTTCAAACTAAAGGTCATGCGGCTTATGAGCTGTCTAAAAAATTCGGTGCTGCTCCAGCCCACGCAGTTGAACTATTGCAACGTCTGCATCGCATTGGATTTAAAACCGGCATTTGCTTTCATGTGGGAAGCCAAATTGAGGATGCAGATACTTATGAAAAAGCAATTGCATCGGCCTATTGGGTTCGTACGCGGGCAGGGGTGCCGCTTGCGGGTTTAGATGTTGGCGGCGGTTTCCCGGCTGACTATGGACATGATCCCAAAAAGTCGAATGCCTTCACGCCAAGCATCGATGCGCTTATGCAAAACATCGATGCCGCGGTGAAGGAGTATGATTTTCATGATCTGCCTTTGGTTGCAGAACCGGGGCGGGTGGTCGTTGCCCGCGCGTTTTCTTTGATTGTTCGTGTGCTGCTACGCAAAGGCAAACGCCTTTACATCAATGATGGTATCTGGGCTTCTTTGTCCGATAGTTGGACCGGCAAGATAACACTGCCAGCCCGATTTATTCCCGATCCGAATATCCGGCGTCGCAACGGAAAGGCCGAAAACATCGTTCCATTTAAAGTATGCGGTGCGACTTGCGATTCCGTTGATATTCTAACGCGCCCGTTTTACTTGCCTGAAACGATCGATACGGGCGATTGGATAGAAATCGGAAATATCGGCGCTTACTCCATGTCGCTACGCACGCGGTTCAACGGATTTAATCCAGACCCCTATGTCGAGGTGGCAATTGCGTTTGAGAGGGGTACAGCAGCCACCGGCCGCGGAAGCGGTGC
>JBCDFK010000200.1:0-5013 GCA_039178065.1 Pseudomonadota bacterium
GAAACGCGTACTCCTAGCTTCGATTGTTGCAATGGCGGTGGCACCAACGCTTGCCAACGCTGATCAAATTAGACTGCTCGATGAAACTGATTTCGCCTGGGAAACAACACCTGAAGGTGTAGCATTTGCTTCGCTAACGGGCGACCGGTTCACAGAGTCCTATCAGGCCTTGGTCAAGCTAACTGCGGGAACAGTGAGCCCGCCGCATGTGAAATCAGCAAATATGTTTGGCGTCATGTTGCAGGGCGAAATGACTCACTACGCTGCCGATGAGAATCCTGAGCGAGCACGCAGAATGGGCGTGGGCTCTTACTATAGCATTCCCAAAGGCATGGCGCACATTTCCGCCTGTGTCTCTGAAACACCTTGCATTGCCTATCTTTATCAAGATGAGGCATTCGATTTTGTGCCGGTGCAACAATGAACGCCTCTGAACAAATGGGCTTTCGCGCGCTGGCAGATCCAACGCGTCGAGACATTCTGCAATTATTGGCGAAAAACGATCTGACGATCGCCGAGGTTGCAGACAATTTCCAAATGACGAGAGCGGCCGTGAAAAAGCATCTGACCATTCTCAATGAAGGAGACTTGATTTCGGTTCGATCCAGTGGGCGTTCGCGCCTGAATTCATTGAACGCTGAAGGCATGAAGCGCGTTTTCGACTGGTTCAGTTTCTTCGATGCTTTCTGGGATGAGCGCTTAAACAGTCTTAAAAATCAAATAGAGAAAGATCTTCAATGACCGATACAGTTCTACGCAAATCCATCTACCTGAAAGCATCTCCACAACAGGTTTGGGCCTATCTAACCGATCCCGACAAGTTGGCGCTCTGGTTTCACAAACCAACTGAATCACTGTCCGAAGGTGACTATGAGATGTTTGGCGTGGAAAGTGGCGACAAACTCATGTGGGGCAAAGTTCTAGTAGCAGAGCCATATTCTCGGCTCGAATATACTTTTACCATCGCGCCGATGGGCGATAAAACCAGCACCGTTAAGTGGACATTGGTGGAAGTGCCGGGCGGTACAAATCTTGTTCTTCATCACGAAGGCTTGCCGCAGGGTGAAGAAGCGTTTGGACTTACGCTAGCGCTGGACAAGGGCTGGGATGACCATCTGGGGCGCATGCGCAACTCGATTCACGACGAATGAAAACCGGATTAGATGATCCTGGTCGATCGTGCCAGGGTCGCTTTTCTTTGCGCGTTTTCCGACAAACTGCTTGATAACGGTTTTGTGCCATTACAATGTAGTTTCTCGATGGAGAACGCCCATGACAACTGCATTCCTTGGCCATGTAGCGAATACGTTAGACATTATCAGGAGCGACGGGCTCTATAAAGTTGAGCGCGAGATCACTTCGCCGCAATCCGGCACAATTTCCGTCAGTTTTGATGGAGCAAAACACGCCGATGTCATAAATTTATGTGCCAATAATTACCTTGGCCTCGCCAACCATCCAAACCTGATTTTAGCAGCACAAAAAGCCATGACTGAATATGGCTATGGTATGTCCAGTGTACGTTTTATCTGCGGTACCCAAGATCTGCATCGTGAGTTGGAACGACGGTTGGCGGACTTCCTTGGTAAGGAAGATACAATTCTGTTCGCGGCTTGTTTTGATGCTAATGGTGGCTTGTTTGAACCGTTGTTAGGGCCTGAAGATGCAATTGTTTCCGATGCTCTAAATCATGCGTCGATCATTGATGGTATTCGTCTGTGCAAGGCCAAACGCTATCGATACAAAAACTCTGATATGGACGACTTAGAGACTCAGCTGAAAGCGGCCAAGGCTGATGGCGCGCGATTTATCATGATTGCCACCGATGGTGTTTTTTCAATGGATGGTTATCTAGCCAATCTGCAGGAGATCACCTCGTTGGCAGAAAAATATGATGCGCTTGTTATGGTCGATGACTGTCATTCAACCGGATTTATGGGGCCAAAGGGTAGGGGCACAGCGGCTCATTTCGGTGTGAACGATAAAGTGGATATTCTAACGGGGACGCTCGGCAAATCTCTGGGCGGGGCCATTGGTGGCTATATTGCAGGTCCTCAATCCGTCATTGATTTACTTCGCCAGCGTGCACGTCCCTATCTATTTTCAAATGCCTTACCGCCAAGCGTGGTCGGTGCCTCTATTGAGGCAATTGACCTTGTTGAGAAGGGCGATGATTTGCGCACGAAACTGTTTGACAATGCGGCACATTGGCGTAGCAATCTTTCAAAGCTCGGATTTGAGTTGCAGCCGGGAGAACATCCAATCATTCCAGTTATGCTGGGCGAAGCCAAGATTGCACAGCAATTTGCATCGCGTCTCTTTGAGCTAGGTGTTTTTGTGTCGGGCTTTTTCTTCCCTGTTGTTCCGCATGGCACCGCGCGTATTCGCACGCAAATGAGTGCAGATCTTTCGACCGCCGATCTCGACAAAGCGTTGATCGCATTTGAGACCGTTGGCAAGGAGCTTGGAGTGATATCATGAGCAGCGGAGCAAATGATTTGATGAAGTGCTTGGTTAAGGCGAAGCCAGAGACCGGTCTTTGGATGCGGTCCGAACCAATGCCCGAGATCGGGCCGGAAGATGTGCTGATTAAGATCAACAAAACGGGTATCTGCGGAACCGACATTCATATTTGGAATTGGGACGAATGGGCATCAAAAACAGTCCCCGTTCCGCTGATCATCGGACATGAATTTGCCGGGGTAATTGTTGAATTGGGTAGTCAGGTCGATGGCCTTAAAATCGGCCAACGAGTCAGCGGTGAAGGTCACCTTGTTGGCAAGGAGTCGCGGCAGTCGCGCGCTGGAAAATTTCACCTTGATCCTGCAACGCGGGGCATTGGGGTCAATGAACAAGGCGCTTTCGCAGAATATTTGAAGCTGCCAGCCTTCAACGTTGTTCAGCTTCCCGATGAAGTTTCAGACGACATTGGCGCGATTTTGGATCCGCTCGGCAATGCCGTTCACACAGCTCTGAGTTTTGACCTTGTTGGCGAAGATGTTCTGATAACCGGCGCAGGGCCAATTGGGATTATGGCTGCGGCAGTCGCTCGCCATGTCGGCGCAAGACATGTCGCGATAACAGATATTAATCCAGATAGGTTGGAGCTTGCGTCCAAGGTTGCTGACGTCGTACCGGTTGATGTTACAAAACAAGACCTTCGCGACGTCATTTCAAAGCTGGGCATGAAGCAGGGGTTTGATGTTGGTTTGGAAATGTCTGGCAACCAAATTGCACTTGATCAAATGGTCGAAGCCATGGTCATGGGTGGGCAAATTGCAATGCTCGGAATTCCGCCAGGCAAAAGCCCTGTGGACTGGTCTCGGATCGTTTTCAAAGCGATCACAATAAAGGGTGTCTACGGACGGGAAATTTTTGAAACTTGGTACAAGATGATTGCCATGTTGGAAAATGGTTTGGACGTATCAAAGGTTATCACACACCGGTATTCGGCAGATCAATATCGCGAAGGGTTTAGTGCCATGCTGTCAGGCTCAAGCGGTAAGGTGGTTCTGGACTGGACGGGCTAGGCAGCACAATAGTGCTGCTCCAAACTTAGTTGGGTGATTTGGCGCCAGTCTCATAATCTTGGAGCAATTCGTCTTTCAAGTCTTTGAAGGCTATTTGATCGGCCGCATATTTGGATTGCATGCCTTCCCAGAATTCAACGCCAACGCCAAAACGATCGCTAAGTCGCTGCGCCAATTCACCAGAAATACCCTCTTGTCGATCAAGAATACTCTCGATCAGTGAAGGCTCGACAGCGACCATGCAAGCAAGATCTACAGCGCTAACGCCCATAGGCTCAATGAATTCCAAGCGTATCACATCGCCAGCAGATATTGGTGGCAACACTTCATCTTCAAATACTGAAGCTTTATCAATCTTAATTTGCTGGTCCATAATTTAGCCGATCTGCCCATTGGCCGGTTTTTCGATATTATCGGTGCCAAGCATTTAAATTGCAACCGGAGGCACCTAAGGCGCCTCCGGTCAAATTTCACCTCTTCTCGTGGAAGAGCTTTAGAGTTTTGCTCTTTCTGATCTCAAGGCAAGCCACAGGCAGTAGCACATCACCAATACGATCAGAGTGAAGGGGATTCCCATCGAAACGGCCGCGCCCTGAAGCGCGTTCAGTCCCCCGCCTAGTAGCAACGCAATCGCAACCAAGCCTTCCAGTGTGCACCAGAAAACGCGCTGAACTACAGGAGCATCCATCTTGCCGCCAGCTGTGATCGTATCAATCACAAGCGATCCACTGTCCGAAGATGTCACAAAGAAGATGACAATCAGTGCGAGTGAGATCGGAGCGATAACACTGTAAAGTGGAAGCTCTTTGAGGAAGCCAAACAGAGCACCCTCAGGCTTGTATGAATCAATCACAGTTGCCTTAACGCCTTCTGCGCCACCTGCATTCAACATGTCGATTGCGGCGCCACCGAATGTTGACATCCAAAGAGCACAAACCAAAGTCGGAGCAATCAGAGCGCAGAGTACGAATTCACGAACCGTACGACCTTTCGAGATACGCGCAATGAACATGCCCACGAATGGTGACCAAGCAATCCACCATGCCCAATAGAACGTTGTCCAGCCATGGAAGAAGCTAGTGTCTTCACGACCAAATGGGTTCGATAGCGCAGGCAAAAGGGCAACATAATCGACCATCACGCTGAAATAACGTGAAATCGCGGTTCCAACGCCTGTAACAAACAGAACGAAGAAGAACAGCGCGACAGCCATTATCATATTGATCTCTGAAAGCCGCTTAACACCCTTATCCATACCCATCATAACTGATGCCAGTGCGATGAGTGTGATGCCGATGATGATGAGCACAGTTACTGTCCCAGATGGTTCGATGCCTGCGATCTCTTGTAGACCCGCTGCCACCTGCTGAGCACCAAGTCCCAGAGATGTGGTTAGGCCGAACAACGTCGCAAAAACAGCCAGCGTATCAATTATGTGACCCCACCAGCCCCAAACGCGTTCGCCCAATATCGGGTAAAACGC
>JBCDFK010000201.1:0-5006 GCA_039178065.1 Pseudomonadota bacterium
ATTACACAACACAATTCCATCCTGAGGTGGTTCATACGCCCGATGGCGCAAAGCTAATCGCAAATTTTGTCCATCATATTTGCGGGCTGAAGGGCGATTGGACAATGGCCGCCTATAAGGAACAGGCTGTGCAAGCTATCCGCGATCAAGTTGGGCCTGAAGGGCGCGTAATATGTGCATTGTCCGGCGGCGTAGATTCATCGGTTGCCGCTTTGCTTATCCATGAAGCGATTGGCGACCGACTGTCTTGTATTTTGGTTGATCATGGATTGATGCGCAAAAACGAAGCGCAGCAAGTCGTAGAAATGTTCCACAAGCACTACAATCTCGATCTAAAATGCATCGATGCGTCGGATGAATTCATCGATGCGCTTGATGGCGAAAGTGATCCGGAAACAAAGCGCAAAACCATTGGACGCCTATTCATCGAAGTGTTTGAGCGCGAAGCTAAAGCGCTGGCAGATAAGGGCCGCGATGCGCAGTTTCTCGCGCAAGGAACGCTCTATCCAGACGTTATTGAAAGCGTAAGCTTCACGGGTGGTCCAAGCGTTACCATCAAGAGCCATCACAATGTTGGTGGACTGCCCGAGCGCATGAATATGGAACTTGTCGAACCGTTACGCGAGCTCTTCAAAGATGAAGTACGGTTGCTTGGAAAGGAACTCGGCCTACCGGATAGCTTTATCGGGCGTCATCCATTTCCCGGTCCTGGTCTGGCGATCAGATGTCCGGGCGGCATTAGCCGAGAGAAGCTCGAAATTCTACGCGAGGCTGATGCGATTTATCTCGATGAAATCCGCAATGCAGGTCTTTATGACGAGATTTGGCAAGCTTTTGCTGTGCTCCTACCGGTGCAAACAGTAGGTGTAATGGGCGACGGCCGCACTTATGAATTTGTCTGTGCTTTGCGCGCTGTTACCTCAGTGGATGGCATGACGGCCGATTTCTATCACTATGATATGGGCTTTTTAGGCAAGGCTGCCACCCGAATTATCAATGAAGTCCCCGGCATCAACCGCGTGGTTTATGATGTGACGTCCAAGCCGCCCGGCACCATTGAGTGGGAGTAGGGTTAGACTGACTTCGACGGACTATTTTTAGAAAAACGCCTGTAGTCCCGTCTGCGCGCGGCCCAATATCAGAGCGTGCACATCATGCGTGCCTTCATAAGTATTGACGGTCTCCAAATTCACCATGTGGCGGAACACCGAAAATTCCTGACTGATGCCGTTACCGCCATGCATATCGCGCGCGCTGCGCGCAATTTCCAGCGCTTTGCCGCAATTATTGCGCTTGATCAGCGATATCATTTCTGGTGCCGCTTGCGCCTCATCCATCAGGCGGCCAACGCGCAACGCCGCTTGCAAGCCAAGCGTGATCTCGGTTTGCATATTGGCAAGCTTTAGCTGGAACAATTGAGTTTGCGCTAAAGGCCGATCAAACTGTTTGCGATCTAAGCCATATTGGCGTGCCGAATGCCAACAAGCTTCTGCGGCGCCCATGACGCCCCAACCGATGCCATAACGAGCGCGATTCAGGCATCCAAATGGTCCTTTGAGTCCTTCAACGTTGGGTAATAATGCATCATCGCCAATCTCGACATTCTCCAAAACAATTTCACCGGTTATCGATGCGCGCAGACTTTGTTTGCCTTCAATTTTGGGCGTACTTAGCCCCGTTGTGCCTTTGTCGATTACGAAGCCTTTGATCTTACCGCCATGCGCGTCCGATTTCGCCCAAACCACAAACACATCTGCGATGGGCGAATTGGAGATCCACATTTTCGAACCGTTGAGCACATAGCCGCCATCGGTTTTGCTTGCCTTGGTTTTCATGGATGCTGGATCACTGCCTGCGTCTGGCTCTGTCAGTCCGAAACACCCAATCAGCGTGCCGGCGGCCAAGCCAGGCAAGTATTTCTGACGTTGTGCCTCGCTGCCATAGGCATAGATGGGATACATGACCAGCGAGGACTGAACGCTCATCATGGACCGATAACCGCTGTCGATGCGTTCTACTTCGCGCGCCACCAAACCATAGGTCACATAATTTGCACCCAAGCCGCCATAGGATTCAGGAATGGTCGTGCCAAGCAGACCCATCTCACCCATCTCGGCAAATATTGCTGGATCGGTCGTCTCATTGGCGAAGGCATTGATAATGCGTGGCTGAAGCTTTTCTGTTGCATAAGCCCGCGCCGCATCGCGGATCATCCGTTCATCTTCCTGGAGCTGGTTTTCCAGCAAAAAAGGGTCTTCCCAATTAAAAGACGAAAGATCTGGACGGCTTTGAGGCTTTAGATCAGTGGCCATAATGTTGTTCCCGACGCATCGTTTTAGGCGTTGTGATTTGCCCGCTTTATTCTCGTGTAACTTACTTTCTTATGTCATCAAAGGCTGCTTTTGTCGCACAGTGTTGCTTAAGTCAGGCTTTGTCCACTACAGCTACTTGAGAACAAATAATTCGAGCAGCAAAAGGATACTAAATGCACCCGCTGGAAGGTCTCAAAGTCATCGAGCTCTCGCGCATTTTGGCAGGACCATGGATTGGCCAATCTTTGGCCGACCTTGGTGCAGATGTCATAAAGGTTGAGAGCCCAAACGGCGATGATACCAGACGCTGGGGACCACCCTTTATTGAGCGTGATGGCGATAATAGCGCAGCTTATTTCTATGCGGCCAACCGCGGAAAATCATGCGTTGTCGCAGATTTCTCAACTGATGAGGGGCGAGAAAGAATTCTGCAGCTCGTTCGCGATGCTGATATTCTAATCGAGAATTTCAAGGTGGGCGGTTTGGCCAAATATGGCTTGGACTATGAAAGCCTGGCAACAATCAATCCGCGGCTGATCTATTGCTCGATTACTGGCTTTGGCCAGTCGGGACCATATGCACACCGTGCGGGCTATGATTTTTTAATCCAAGGCATGTCTGGTCTCATGTCGATCACAGGCGAGCCAAACGGCCAACCCCAGAAGGTCGGTGTGGCCATCACCGATATTGTAACCGGTCTGTATGGGGCAATTGGAATTCTTGCGGCGGTTGAGCAGCGCCATCGGACGGGCAAAGGCCAACATATAGATATGTCGCTGATGGATTGCGCAACCGCAGCACTGGCCAACCAGACGATGAACTATCTGGCAACTGGAGAGAGCCCGCAGCGATTGGGTAATCAGCACCCCAATATCGCGCCATACCAGGTGCTGCCGGTGAAAGATGGGCATATCATCTTGGCCGTTGGCAATGACCGACAGTTTCAAAGCCTTTGTGCTGTCATTGATCAAAAGGCAATGGCCGATGATCCGCGCTTTGCAAGCAACCAAAGCCGCGTTGAAAACCGCGATGTGCTCACCCAGCTTTTGGAAGCGGCACTGGCAGACTATCTATCGGCTGAGCTGCTGCTTGCGCTGGAAGCTGCAAATGTTCCTGCCGGGCCTATAAATTCAGTTGGCCAAGCGCTTGAGGATCCGCAAATCGAACATCGCGAAATGCAAATATCGCCAGAGGGTGTGAAGGGTGTTCGTGGTCCTTGGGTGTTCTCAGACGCGGAATTATCACTGGATAAAACCGCACCTGTTCTAAAAAAGAAATAAACACTATCCAACGGCAGCCAGTAATGAGGCATTGCCGCCCGCCGCTGTTGTATCAACGCATACATGGCGTTCCATCACACAGTAACTCGCCATTTCTTTCGAGCAAGCAAGCGGGATGATCGCGCCCTTGCGTGCCGCAAGCGCTTTTCGAGCTTGGCGCAGATCTGCTTCGTCAGACCACAAGGCAACGACATCAAACCCGCTAAGGGTTTCGAGTTCCAGCCGTTCTAATTGACCCGCAATCGAGCCATTGCCCGACACGTCCGCCGCAACAATCAAGGTTTTGCATCCTTGGGATTGCGCAATTTTTGCTTGCGCAAGCGCGTCCTCGCGTGTTGGTCCAAGGCAAAGCACTGTGCCGCGTGGATAGACCGAAAGGCGATTGGATTCACCGGTTGGCCCAGGTAGGTCTTCAGTGGAAAGCGTCTGCCTGGAAGGCGGCACAATTTGGTCGAGCGCACGCTGTACTTCTAGCGGATTGGCCATGGGGACATTTGGAATTTGGCTATTGACCAGATCTGGTTGCACAAATCGCGCTACATAATGCGGTCCGCCCGCTTTCGGCCCAGTGCCAGAAAGCCCTTCACCGCCAAAAGGTTGCGAACCAACAATGGCACCAATCTGGTTCCGATTTACATACATATTGCCGACATTGAGCTCCGACGTCAGATACTCAACTCGGTCATCAATGCGTGTGTGCAGTCCAAATGTAAGCCCGTAGCCACTAGCATTAATGTCAGCGACAATCTTTTTGATTTGTGTCGATTTGAACGTCGCTATGTGCAGCACGGGTCCGAAAATTTCCCGTTGCATATCTGCAATGCCCGACACTTTGATGATTGTTGGCGCAACATAAATCCCACTATCGGGCGCATTGACTTGTTTCAATAATCGGCCCTCAGTGCGCGCTTGCTCTATATACTCGTTGATCTCGCTTTGAGCACCTTCATTGATAACCGGTCCCAGATCTCGATTGAAATCCCAAGGATCGCCTTGGTTTAGTTCATCAACTGCACCGTAGAGCATTTCGAGAAATGCCGGTGCCACATCTTCCTGAAGATATAAGAGGCGCAATGCTGAGCAGCGTTGGCCGGCAGACTGAAATGACGATGCAATGATGTCCTTGACCGCTTGCTCGGGCAGGGCGGTTGAATCAACAATCATCGCATTGAGACCACCGGTTTCTGCTATGAGTGGTGCAGCGGGATGGACCGTATCTGCCATCGCGCTGTGGATCATTTGCGCAGTTTTGGTTGAGCCGGTGAAACAAACGCCGCCAACACGCGGGTCGGCGATCAGCTTTGCCCCTACGGTTGAGCCACGCCCAGGGAGCAATTGAAGCACAGTATTTGGAACGCCCGCCTCAAGCAGTAGTTTCACCGCAATATGTGCCACAATTGGTGTCGGATCATCG
>JBCDFK010000202.1:0-4973 GCA_039178065.1 Pseudomonadota bacterium
ATTTTGGGTGAGCCCCTACAATTTTGTGCCGGAAGTGCGGAAAGAACTTGAACTTCCAGAGAAAGTGGAAATCCATGATGCAACATTACGCGATGGGGAACAAACACCCGGCGTCGTTTTCTCGGTTGATGACAAGGTAGCGATCGCACAAAAACTTGCGGAGATTGGCGTTGAGCGTATTGAAGCAGGTATGCCCGCTGTTTCGCCGCAAGATGAACAGGCAATCAAAGAAATCACGAAACTCAACCTGGGCTCTAAGATCTATACATTTGCGCGTGCGATGAAAGCGGACATCGATATGGCGCTTGAATGCGGTGCCCATGGTGTCATCATTGAAGTCCCGATAGGCTATCCAAAGTTGGTCACTCAATTTGGATGGACTTGGGAAGAAGTCCTTAAGCGCAGTGCGCCCGTTATCAATTACGCTAAAGAGAATGGTTTGCATGCGGTGTTCTTCCCATATGATACAACGCGCGCACGTCCGGACGATTTGGAAAACCTCTGCAAAGGTATCATGAATGAGTCACCACCTGACTCAATTGGCATCGTGGATACGATGGGATGTGCGACACCAGAAGCTATCAAGTACATGACCCGCTGGGTTAAGCGCATGACGGGTCTGCCGATCGAAATTCACACCCACAATGATTTCGGCATGGGTGTCGCCACTGAGATTGCCGCCGTAACCGCTGGTGCACAATGTGTACACTCATGTGGCAATGGCTTAGGTGAGCGAACTGGCAATGCAGCGCTCGAAGAATTGATGGTCACACTTGACCTGCTCTATGGATATGAAACCGGTTACAAATTGGAAAAGCTGCCAGAGCTTGGTGAGATGTTGGCTCGTCTCGCAAATGTGCCAATTGCGCGCAACAAGCCATTGCTTGGCGCCGGCAATTTCACGCGCGAATCTGGTATCGGGATTCAATATGTCATGCACGATCCATTGGTAATGTTTGGTACCCACCCAGCGCTTACAGGCCGCGAAGGCGAAGTTGTTCTTGGTAAGAAAAGTGGTAAGGCTTCGATTGAGTATAAGCTCGATCAACTTGGGCTTGGTGAGGCAACACCGGAGCAAAATTCAGAAATGCTCGATTTGGTGAAGCAGGCTGGCATCAAAAAACGTGATATTCTTAGCGATGACGAGTTCAAAATGATCGCGACATCTATCATGAAAAGAGATGCTGCCTAATTTCGCTCTCTCGCAGAAAACAAAACGCCGTTCGTAAGAGTGGCGTTCTTTCTTTTACGAAATTGGGTTTCACCAAACGCCGATCATAACGCCACTGTGGTTCTCACCTTTGCGCGTATTGAGAACCTGCTCGTCGGTATATGTCACGCGGTTTTTGCGATCCGTCAGTCTGTCTAACAGTTTTTCCATCATCTGGCGCCTTACCTCTTCATAGTCTGGATGGCGGCCTAGGTCATTGAGTTCATTTGGATCATTTTGCATGTCGAAAAGCTGGGGCGGAAAGCCCTTGTAATAAACATATTTCCACCGATCGCCTCGCAACATATAAGCACGAGCTTCTGAAACATCGACATCGAGCTGTTCGCGTGCGGTATAAAATGCATAATCGATCTCTGAAAACGCTTCAGTGCGCCAATCATCTGGACGTTCGCCGCGCAACAAGGGGGCAAGTGATCTTCCCTCAAGCCGGTGGTTTTCTCCCGGCGCACCAGTTGCCTCTATGAACGTTGGTACCAAATCTATAGCTTCCACTAGTGCATCACATGATGTTCCTCGCGTGCCATCAGCTTCAGGGCTCGGATCGTATATGAGAAGTGGTACGCGTGCGGAGCAATCGTGAAAGAGCTCTTTTTCGCCTAGCCAGTGATCGCCCATATAGTCGCCATGGTCAGAGGTGAACACGATCATCGTCTCATCGGCTTTTCCCTCTGCTTCCAGCCAATCAAAGAGCTCGCCTAGACGGTCATCAATCTGTTTGATGAGGCCCATATAGCCAGGCAGTACGGTATCTCTGACGCCTTGGCGCGAAAACACTTCACCGACCTGTTGCTGAGTGAAAGCCTCATAGACGGGATGCGGGTCATAGCGTTCGCTATCAATGCGGTTTATGGGCAAGAAGCTCTCTGGACCATACATGTCGTGATAGGGGGCCGGTGCAATATATGGCCAATGAGGTTTGATAAAACTTAGATGACAAAGCCAGGGCCTGTCGCCCATTTCAGTTATGAACTGTTTGGCGCGGTTAGTCATATAGGCGGTTTCGGAGTGCTCCTCTTTCACGCGCGCGGGTAAATTGGAGTATCGCAAATGCCATGCCGAAAGCACTTCGCCATTCTCATCTTCGGCTGAATTGGCAAAGTCGTTCCAGGGGTTTTCACCTTCATAACCTTGTTCGCGCAACCAATCATTATAACGCAGTTTGCCGCCGCGCTTTTTCAATCCATTGTCTGGGTGGAGGCCATCATCGCGCTCATAGGCGGTGAAGCCTGGTTCCCGAATATGCCTCCCAATTTCGCCGTTTGGATCGATACCCAAACGCTCCATGCCAACTGGGTCGACGCTTTGGTGGGTTTTGCCAACCAATGCAGTGGTGATGCCGGCGGGTTTCAAGTAATCATCCAAACCGAGTTCGTCGACACCGATTGGTACCTGGTTCCAAGTTGCTCCATGGCTGAATACGGTTCGGCCTGTGTAGTAGGATGCACGCGAAGGGCCGCAAACCGGCGATTGAACATAGGCTCTATCAAATTTCATGCCTTTCTCTGCGAGCCTATCGATATTAGGTGTTTTCAGGTGGGGATGGCCGTAGCAAGACAGATAGTCCCAGCGAAGTTGGTCGGCCATGATGAAAAGTATATTTTTGATTTTGGACATGTTTCACCGAGCAAGGTTGGGTAGGACAGTGGCGATTTGCGGGAAAAAGAATACGAGCAACAAGCCAATAAATAGAGCGGCAATGTAGGGCACAACGCCTTTGAAAATATCTGCTAGCTTCACTTCTGGTAGCACGGATTTGACGACAAATGCGTTCATGCCAATTGGCGGGGTTATCAAGCCGATTTCGGTGACCAATACAACAATGATACCAAACCAAATCATGTCGACACCAATGGCTGTCAGCGCCGGCAAAAATACGGGTACAAGCAAAACGACGATGCCGATCGACTCAAACACCATGCCCATCAGTAGAGCGATGAGGCAGACAAAGGCGACCAACTCAAGTGGGGAAAGTTCCCAACTGTCGACATAATCAAGCAAATCGTAGGGCATGCCGGATAGATTTATGAATTGAGCAAACACCACTGCGCCAAATAGAACGATGAAGATCTTGGATGTGGTCATCGCGGCTTCTACAAGGGAGACCCTCCATTCGTTAAAGCTGCGCAAATGGCCACGCATAAAGGCAATGATAGCTGCGCCAAATGCGCCGATGCCTGATGCTTCAGTTGCAGTGAAAACACCACCATAGATGCCGCCCAAGACGATAATAAAGAGAATGAGAATTGGAAGCGTGCCGCGAATAGCTTCCTGTTTTCGTTTCGGATCCAGATCGTCAGCATCTGGGGCGGCCGAGGGATCTATACGAACCGTTAACATGACAGCCAATAAGAAAAGTGAGACTAGCAAGAGTCCCGGCAAAATGCCTGCAATGAACAATAGGCCGATATCTTGCTCTGCGATGATGCCATAAATAACAAGCGGGACTGATGGCGGTATCATAATACCCAATGTGCCCCCAGCGGCAATTGTACCGGCTGCGAGTTTGTCGTTGTAATTAAAGCCCTTCATTTGGGGCATCGCGACTTTCGACATTGTTGCTGCGGTTGCCAGGGTTGAACCGCACACAGCTGAGAAACCACCGCAAGCCAATACAGTTGCCAGGGCTAGTCCGCCCTTAAATCGGCCGAGAGCGGCATAGGCTGCATCATATAAGTCGCTACTCACATCGGACCGATAGATGAAAACACCCATCAAAATGAATAGTGGAATAACTGAAAGGTTGTAGTTCTGTGCATCCTCGGCAACCTGCTGTGCCACCATCGCCAGCGATGGTGACCAACCGCGTTCAAGGGCGAACCCGACAAACCCAACTATGAGCGTTGCAAAGCCAACGCGGAAGCCAAAAAAGCACAGTGCGAGGAGGGCCGCAAAACCAAGGAGAGCGGTGGTCATGATTTGGTTCCCGCAGTCTGATTTTTCGTATCAATAACTTTCAGCACGACCCCAGCGATTTGGGAGACAACGCTGAGCAGCGCGAGAAATGATACAAACCCAGTCACGTAATAGAGCGGCATTTCCAACACCACTGTAAGGGAGTTGAGCTGGTAGGATTCAACGGCATGTTCAAACAACACAACCGCGATAAGCGTCATGGCCGCGACAGAGAAAAGTTGAATAATAATCTCATAGATAACGGGTCCTAATCGCCGTCTGATAGGGTCTTCGAACAATTCCACCGTGATATGGTCGTCACGCGCGTTTGTTACACCCAAACCAGAAAAAATCGCCAACGCTAGAAGCGCCGATATCATCTCGGATGCACCAAAAATTGGTTTGTTGAGAATGTATCGTCCGATAACGTCGGCGAAGGTCAGAATCATCATGATGAAGATGATCGCGCTCGAGAAATTCTCAAGCGCAACCATAGTTTTTTTCAGTGCAGTTCTAACCACGCCCTCATTTTTGGGCGCTTCGTTCATTTTGTCAGTTCCGCCAAGCGCTCTTGGTAGAAGGCCAATGCGGCTTCAGCATCAATGCCAGCCTCGGTTGCTTTTGCTTTCCAAGCGGCAGTGATGGGCTTAGCAGCGTTCATAAATGCTTCTTCAAGGTCCGGTGCAGCATCGACGGTTGTTATGCCCAGTTCATCGAACTTAGCGTAGACGCTCGCAGAAACCTCATCCCATTTTGCCGATGCAGCCATGCCGATCTTCTCTTGGCTGATGGCTTTGATAGCTGCTTGGTCCTCGGCTGAGATTTCCCCCCATTTGTCTTTGTTGATCAC
>JBCDFK010000203.1:0-4970 GCA_039178065.1 Pseudomonadota bacterium
CTCAGGTTGAGACAGGCGGCGTATTCACGGGCGCTGGATATGAAGGTGCGTGGATCAAAGAAGAATTCTGGAAGGCTGCGCTTAACACGCTGATCATGTCGGTCTGTGTGGTGACTGTTTCTTTGACCTTAGGAACGCTTGGCGGCTACGCGTTGTCGCGTTCGACATTTCGGTATGCATTCTGGTTGTTGCTCATCGCACTAATATTCAGAGCTATGCCTCCGATTACATTGGTGTCGGGATATCTATTGCCGTTCTATGAGTGGAATCTCTGGGGGCATTTGCCTACGACAATCGTGGTGCTCGTTGCGATCAATCAGCCTTTCACACTGTGGATGCTTACATCGTTCTTCAGAAACATTCCCAAGGACTTGGACGAAAGCGCGATGGTTGATGGCTGCACACCATTCCAAGCTTTTAGGCACGTGATCATTCCAGTGATGTGGCCGGGCGTAATAACCACTGGGCTATTTTCGTTCTTGCTTGCCTACAATGATTTTGCGGTGACATCGATGTTGTTGTCAAAAGAGAACCAGACCATGGTTCCAAAGATCGCAAGCTTCCTTGGTACGACGCAAACCAAAGGCAATGTGATGTTTGCGGTTTCCTCGGTGGTCTCCGTAACGGCTCCACTCTTTGTATTAGTTCTATTCTTCCAGCGCCAGATCGTTTCAGGTCTGACAGCCGGTGCGGTGAAAGGTTAATCTCATGGCCAGTATTACACTCAAAAATCTGACCAAACGCTGGGGCAGCTTTGTTGGCGTTCAATCATTCGATTTGGAAATTGCTGACAAGGAATTCCTCGTACTTCTTGGGCCATCTGGCTGCGGAAAAACCACGACTATGCGGATGGTAGCCGGACTTGAAGAAGTTACTGAAGGCGAAATTTGGATTGGCGATCGTATGGTCAACAGTCTGGAACCTAAGGACCGAGACATCGCCATGGTGTTTCAATCCTATGGCCTTTATCCGAACATGACGGTGTACGAGAACATTCGCTTTCCGTTGAAAATTCGTGGTGTGCCAAAAGAAGAGCATGACGAGCGTGTTATGCGCGCCAGCGGTATGGTGGAACTCGATGATTTTCTTCATCGACGTCCGAAAGCACTCTCCGGCGGTCAACGCCAGCGTGTCGCACTAGCGCGCGCAATTGTGCGCGAACCTACTGTGTTTTTGATGGATGAACCACTGTCCAACCTAGACGCAAAGCTGCGTGTTTCTACGCGCGCTCAAATCAAAAACCTACAGCATGAATTGGCGACAACAACTATCTATGTAACGCACGATCAGATCGAAGCGATGACGTTGGCAGACCGCGTTGTTGTGATGGAAAAAGGCATCGTTCAGCAGCTTGGTACGCCAAAGGAAATCTATAACAAACCCGCAAATTTGTTTGTCGCCAGCTTCATGGGTACGCCCGCGATGAATCTTATTCGGGGTGAGATAAAAGACGGCGTCTTTAAAGCTCTTAATGTTGAGATATCAGGCCTGCCAAAAACGCACTCAGGGCCCCTAACACTAGGATATCGAGCAGAAGATGCATCACTCACCGAGGGCAAGAAGAAAGGGCAAATCACAGCGCCGATCTATTCGTTCGAGCTATTGGGTGATGCTTCTATGGTGACCGTCAAAACTGGAGACTCAATGTCATCCGTCAAAGCTGACAAGGAATATTCGACTGGCATTGGCGAGACAATTTCGATCGATGTGCCAGCCTCCATATGCCATTTGTTTGACAGCAAAACTGGGGAACGCCTTGATGTCGCCTGAGGAACACTCGAGAGTAAGTGAAGAGAGCCTCGCCGTCGTTAGAGCGATGGAAGATGCTCTAGCAGCCGGCTCCAATACAATGCAGGATCACTTTCACGATGATTTCCGCTGGCTGGGCAATTATGGCTCCGGCACGAAAAATGGTATCGCGGAATTTCGGAAAAATTGGCAATTACCGCTCCGTGCAGCCTTCACTGAACGCGAATATAAAACCGATCGCTTTCTATCGGACGGCGCCAATGTTTCCTGTTTTGGGAACATTGAAGCCACGCATTCAGGCACCTTTATGGGGGTTGAAGCCACGGGTAAGCGCGTAACAATTCCGTATATGGATTTTTGGGAGGTTCGCGATGGCAAGATCGCCGACAATTGGGTGTCGGTCGATCTAGCATCTGTGCTCGCACAATTGGGCAAAGACATTTTTCAAGGCGAGGGCTGGGAAGCATTTGACCGTAATGAAAAGGAAGCTCCAAAACCATGAGTGTTACTTACCTGAAAAGAGGAAAGCCCGCTGATGAACGCAGCGAGGACGATAGCCAAGTTCGTAAAGTTGTTGAATCGACACTGGCTGAGATTGAGGCTGGAGGCGATGCTGCCGTACGCGCGTTGTCTGAAAAATTTGATAAATACTCACCGCCCTCATTCAAGCTAAATCAGTCGGAAATCGGCGCGCTGATCAATCGTGTTTCAACACGCGATATGGAAGATCTACGATTTGCGCAGGACCAAGTACGCAGCTTTGCCCAAGCACAGCGCGCTTCAATGACTGATATTGAAGTTGAAACAATGCCGGGTGTAATTTTGGGCCACAGGAATATCCCGGTTCAGTCGGTGGGCTGTTATGTTCCCGCTGGAAAATTTCCAATGGTGGCATCAGCCCACATGTCGGTTCTGACTGCTTCAGTAGCTGGCGTGCCACGTATTGCAGCTGCGACACCGCCATTTCAAGGCGAGCCCAATCCCGCAGTTATCGCGGCCATGCATCTGGGCGGCGCGCATGAGATTTATGTGCTTGGCGGGATTCAGGCAATCGGTGCCATGGCCATCGGTACCGAAACGATTGATCCGGTTCATATGCTGGTCGGACCAGGCAATGCGTTCGTCGCTGAAGCCAAGCGCCAATTGTTTGGGCGTGTGGGCATCGACCTTTTCGCGGGCCCTACCGAAACAATGGTGATTGCCGACGAAACAGTTGATGGCGAACTTTGCGCCACAGACCTGCTTGGCCAGGCGGAGCATGGTTATAACTCGCCAGCTGTTCTGCTCACCAACTCTGAAAAACTTGCAAAAGATACGTTGAGCGAAATCGACCGTCTTCTGGAGATCCTTCCAACAGCGGGAACCGCGCGGGTTAGCTGGGAGGAATATGGTGAAGTGATCGTTTGCGACTCTTATGATGAAATACTCGATGTCGCCAACGACATTGCATCTGAGCATGTACAAGTCATGACCGATCGCGACGATTGGTTTTTGGAGAATATGCACTCCTATGGCGCACTTTTCCTAGGACCTCGCACCAATGTCGCCAATGGCGACAAGGTCATTGGCACAAACCACACATTGCCCACCAAAAAAGCCGGGCGTTACACAGGTGGTCTCTGGGTTGGCAAATATCTAAAAACCCATTCCTACCAAAAAGTTCTGACAGATGAAGCGGCAGTAACAATTGGCGAATACGGCTCCAGACTTTGCATGCTTGAAGGTTTTGTTGGGCATGCCGAACAATGCAACATTCGTGTACGGCGATATGGTGGACGCAATGTGCCATATGGCGAACGGGCAGAGCCACTTAAGGCTGCGGAATAGAGAAAGAGAGTATAATGGCACTGAAAGGCTTTTCGCAGCGCTGGAAAGATTTTCCTGATTTCATACTGGGATGCACAAAAGACATCTGGGAAGATCGCGGGATCGCAACGTTAAACCATTACTATGCCGAAGATATTGTCGTCCGGACACCTATGGGTATTCAGCGTGGCAATGAGGCGGTTAAAGCGTCCACCATGGCGACCTGTTTTGAGTTCCCAGATCGGGAATTATTTGGCGAGGACGTTATATGGTCGGAAGACAAAACGGGCCTGCTTTCATCGCACCGATTAAACACCCGGGCAACGCACACCCATGCCGGCGCCTTCGGCAAAGCAACGGGTAAGCAATTCAACATAAAGGTAATTGCTGATTGTGCCGCCAAGAACGATACGATTTTCGACGAATGGCTCGTGCGCGACTATGGCGGCATTGTTCGCCAACTTGGGATGAAGCCGAAGAAATATGCCAAACAACTTATCAAAGCCGAGGGAGGCCCGGAAAACTGTTCAAAGCCCTATACGCCAGATCAGGACATCGACGGTGGTTATCATGGCGTTGGCAATGACAATGAATGGGGTGGCAAATACGCTGATATATTAACCTCCATTATGGCAATGGATTTCAATATTATTAAGCGAGAATATGACCGCGCTTTAGTGGCTGAATATGCTGGCGGCCGTCATGCTTTGAGTTTCGACGGCGCCGACCAGTTCTGGGTCGGTCTTCGCTCAGCCTTTCCCAATGCTGAATTTAAAATTCATCACCAGATTGGCATGGATGCCGACATGCTGAGCCCGCGATCCGCCATTCGATGGTCACTTGATGGCAAACATGAAGGTTGGGGTTCTTTTGGAAGACCAACGGGCGCTCATGTGCATGTTATGGGCATGTGTCATGCCGAGTTTGGGCCATGGGGGCTTCGTCGAGAGCTAGCGCTCTATGACGAAATTGCGATTTGGAAGCAAATACTTATGCAGGCAGGAAACTAAAATGCCGACACGTGACCAGCTAGAAAAACGTATTGTACGCTATGGCGAATTGAAGCCTTGTAAAACTGCATTTATTGACGCCCACACACTAGGGAGCGATCAAAAGGAAAACTTCACGATCATTGGTGGAGGCGTCTCGGAAAGCCCTGACCAACATGTTCACATCAAGGATACGCCAGGCTTTAATATTGGAGCCGCTGGGCAGCCACCAATCTGCAAGAATTCACTCCACAGTCACCATACTGCCGAGGTATTTTTTGTGCTTAAGGGCAGTTGGGATTTCTTTTGGGGACGTTGGGGCGACGCCGGACGCGTGCGTCTCGAAGAGGGTGATATCTTCAACATTCCCACCGGCATTTTTCGTGGTTTCCAAAACGTTGGCAATGACTACGGTATGATAATGGC
>JBCDFK010000204.1:0-4966 GCA_039178065.1 Pseudomonadota bacterium
ATACCATAAAGAGCCGATGGGCGTTCGAGCATGAGCTCATAGACAAGGCGACCGACGATCTTTCCGTGCTCTAGAACAAACGGAACTTCGTGGCTGCGCACTTCCAAAACAGCTCGGCTACCCGTACCGCCCGCAGCGGAATGACCAAATCCGGGGTCAAAGAAACCAGCATAATGTACCCGGAACTCGCCAACCAGCGGATCAAATGGTGTCATTTCTGCTGCGTATAGTGGTGGTACGTGAACCGCTTCACGCGATACCAGAATATAAAACTCATCGGGGTCAAGGATAAGCTCAGTCCGGCTACGAACGTGAATTGGCTCCCAGAAATCGAACGCATCATGGGCATTGCGTTTATCAACATCAACCACAGCGGTATGGTGCTTTCCGCGATAGCCGACCAGACCGTTTTCATCGCCCTTCAGATCAACAGACATCGCAATGCCCATATCTGAGATATTCGCCTTGTCATCGAAAATGAGCGTTTCGGCCTTGTGGAGTTCGCCGAGCTCTGTTGCGCCTAAGAGCGCCAAGCCTTTGCGGAATCGGATCTGTGAAAGACGAGAGCCTGTCCGCGCCACAATTGGGAATGTTCGCGGTGAAACTTCGAGGAATAGTTCTCCATTGTAACCATGCCGGATCTTGTCAAACTCGACGGCATAATCAGCCATAACCCGCGTGAAAATATCGAGCCTTCCGGTTGAGCTTTTTGGATTCGCTGATGCAGAAACATCGTCAGGCAGTGTCAGCGTTTCAAGAAGTGGAACGATGTAGACACAGCCGGTTTCAAGCACCGCGCCCTCGCGCAGATCAATCTCGTGCAGCTTATAGGTTTCGAGCTTTTCGCGAACTGTTGAAGCGGTGCCTGGCATAAAGCTAGCGCGCACGCGATAAGCCGTTTCGCCCAGTCTCAAATCCAGGCTTGCCGGCTGAATTTGATCTTCGTCAAGCGCCTGGGCACTTTTCAATGCGCCGGCATCAAAAAGCGCTCGAATTTCCTGGTCTGGCAAAATGCCGCTTTGGCGTTTCGTCATTCTCATTTCCTCAGTTGGGTTTTCTTAAGTGTCACAAGTCCATTGACGCAAGTCGGCCGAAGCCTTATGGACAGGTTATTAATCGTGGTGATTTGGCCGGTCGGCTTGCAGCCACGTAAAATAATTCGCTAAAGGGCCGTGTGTTGGAAGATACCGGTGCTTTGCGACAAGTGCCGGTTTTTTTTGTGCCAAGTTTTGGAGTTGAAACAATGTCGAATGAAAAGCGTAATCTGGGCCCTGCCACACAAATGGTGCATGGCGGCACGATGCGCTCACCATTCGGTGAAACATCAGAAGCCATGTTTCTCACCCAAGGCTTTGTCTATGACAGCGCAGAAGCTGCCGAAGCCCGGTTCAAAGGTGAAGATGATGGCTTTGTGTATTCGCGCTATGCCAATCCCACCGTTTCAATGTTTGAAGAACGTATGTGTATGCTCGAAGGCGCGGAAGCAGCTAAGGCAACTTCTTCGGGCATGGCTGCCGTCGCGGCGGCGATTTTATGCCAATTGCAAGCGGGGGATCATGTTGTTTCGGCCAGAGCCCTGTTTGGTTCATGCCGCTGGATAGTTGAGACGCTTTTGCCTTCCTATGGCATCGAGAGCACAATGGTTGACGGCACCAACCCCAAAGCCTGGGAAGATGCGGTGCGGCCAAACACTAAGGTGCTCTTCTTCGAAAGCCCGACCAACCCTACCCTTGAAGTTATCGACATCGAGCATGTGGTTTCGGTTGCCCGTTCATGCGGTGCGAAAGTGGTACTCGACAATGTGTTCGCCACACCCATCTTGCAAAAGCCGATGGAATTGGGTGTCGATATCGTTGTCTATTCAACCACCAAACATATTGATGGGCAGGGGCGATGTCTGGGCGGCGTAATCCTTGCAGATCAAGAATGGATTGATGAGAAGCTTTATGATTACTACCGGCATACCGGACCTTCCATGAGCCCATTCAATGCTTGGGTTATGCTAAAGGGACTAGAGACGTTGCCACTTCGTGTTGCACAACAAACTGGAAGCGCAAGCGCGGTCGCCAACTATCTGGCAGAGCAAAATGGCGTCAAACGCGTCGTCTATCCCGGCCGTCCAGACCACCCCCAGGCAAACATTATTCCCAAGCAGATGAAGGGCGGCTCGACGCTCATTTGCTTTGAAATGCACGGCGGCAAGAAAGCTGCATTTGCGATGGAGAACGCGCTAGAAATCATCAAGCTTTCAAACAATTTGGGCGATTCTAAAAGTTTGATCACACACCCCGCAACCACGACTCACAAAAACCTCTCGGATGAAGACCGTGCAGAGTTGGGTATCACCGACGGGACCGTCAGACTGTCAATTGGGTTGGAAGACAGCGCCGATTTGATTGCTGATCTTGATCAAGCGCTTACAAAAGCAAGCTAACCTATGAGCTGTTTGGTTTGCCAAATTCTCACAGCGGTGGTGTAAAAACACACCACTGCAAATAGATAGGCAATGGGTGCGAAATAAGACGGGAAGAGGCAGAACGCTACAAATACGGCAATTGTTTCTGTTGCTTCGGCAAGGCCGGTGGTGAAGAAAATCGACTTTTCGCCGCGCTGGTCTGTGGTCAATCCATGTTTTTCGGCCATGATTGCAAAGGCCAAAAAACTGGCGCCATTTGCGTAGAACGCAAATATGAGCACACCGCCCGCAACTGCATTGGCCGTTGGGTCTGCTATAATGAAGGCGAGTGGAATAACGCCGTAAAAAATAAAGTCGAAAACAATATCGATATAGCCACCGAAATCTGATTTGCCATTAATTCGGGCAACGGCACCGTCGACCCCATCGCAGATTCTACTGACAAGCAGCAAAGCTAAGCCAAGCCAATATAGTTGGAAAACAATAGCCAGTGCCGCAAGCAAGCCAATTAGAAGGCCAAGCGTGGTCACCATGTTGGCAGTCAAGCCTGCACGCACAAACAAGCGCGCTAAAGCATTAAGCGCTGGATCTATTTTGGGTCGAATTGTACCGTCTAACATGGCATCTCCTGCCTGCTCCATAAGCCAGAAGCACGCCATTGTCACGGCCACGCGATTCACACTAAATTTATGAAAAGCAGTGGTTTAGTGATTTATTCGGATTGTTTTGACGTCTCTATAGGGTATTTTATCTCTATGTATCGAGAGACCACAAACGGCATTGAGGTAACTGTGCGTCCAGAATATTTGGACAGCGAATCCGATGCGGAAAAATCCCGGTGGTTTTGGGCCTATACAATAATCGTGGCCAATCACACCAACGATACATATCAACTTGAATCCCGTTATTGGCACATAACCAATGCTCTTGGTGTGGTTGAAGAAGTGTCAGGCATGGGCGTTATTGGCGAACAGCCGGTTCTTACGCCAGGCGATAGCTTTCAATATACGTCCGGTTGCCCGCTCAATACGTCTTCGGGCACAATGATGGGGCATTATGTAATGCGACGCGACGATGGCCGGTCTATCACTGTGGATGTACCGCCCTTTTCGCTGGACTTACCTGATGCACCACGGATTTTAAACTAGCTTACTCGCCAGCCATCGGTGGTGATTGGCGACGGCGAATGGTTGGCAATTGCCTATCGCCATAAAGTGCTATGAGGCCATTGCGAATATCATTGCCAATACCGATGAGCGCCGGCACGAGGAAGAGCACCAACAAGGTGGCGGTTGCCAATCCAAATACCATAGTAATTGCCATTGGTATGAGGAATTGCGCTTGAATTGATTTTTCAAAGAGCAGTGGGATTAGGCCACCAATAGTGGTCAGTGATGTCAGCAACACTGCGCGCAAGCGGTCGCGACTAGCCCCGATTGCTGCCTCTTCAATGCTTTCGCCCATTTTCTGACGCTCATCCAAGCGTGAGACCAAAATGATACTGTCGTTGACGAGAATACCTGACAGGCCGAGCAGTCCAATCATCGACAGTATGGTCAGTTGGAATCCTAGTAAGTAGTGACCGATCACTGCGCCGACGACACCAAATGGAATAATCAACATAACTGCAAAAGGCTTGAAGTATGAACCAAACACCCATGCCAGCACGATATATATGACCATCAAAGCAACCGCTGAACCGACGCCCAGATCGCGGAATGCGACGCCCTGCTCACGCGAACGGCCGCCAAATTCATATTCAATACCGAATTTGCGGGCAACGGAATCGAGCACCCCCGATTCTGTCAATTGCTCAGTTGCGCCATCGGTCGTATTCACCGCGGCATCGATATCGCCACTGACAGATATAGTGGTTTTGCCGTCGCGGCGCTGGATAGCAGAAAAACCTTGCTGTTCGGTCAGATTTACAAGCTCGAGTAGCGGCACATCGTTGCCATCGGGCGATTTTAGCTGCATAGCCCGCAACGCCGCCGTGCCTTCTTGGGTTGAGGACTGTGTGATACGAATTGTGACTTCGTCGTCACCGCGTGCAAATTGCCTGGGCACAGCACCTTCAACTGCATCTCGAACTTGCCTGCCAATACTATCTAGTGTGAACCCCAAGGCGCTGCCTCGTGGTTTCATGGTCATCACAAGCTCTGGCTTGCCGTAGGGCAAATCATCTTCCACGCCTGATACACCCGGTACCGCAGCTATAAGTTCTGCCACTTCGCTCGCGGCCTCTTTTAACACGCCAATTGAGGTACCTTTAAGCTCGACATCAATATCTGCACCAGGTGGTCCACCGCGCGCCTGACGGACAGAGAAACGCCTTACAGATGGAATGCTGGGTGCAGCTTCTTTCCATGCACGAACGAAATCTGGCGTGCGGACTGTGCGAACCTCGGAACTCGTCAGCTGAACATTGATGCGCGCGAGGTTATCGCCTCGGCTTCGACCAGAAGATCCAAGCGTTACAAATATAGCGCGAATGAGAGGTTCATCGCCGCCCAACTCAGTTTCCACATCGCGCAACGCTATGAAATTGCG
>JBCDFK010000205.1:0-4953 GCA_039178065.1 Pseudomonadota bacterium
AAATCCTGATGGACTAGATATTGTGAGCGCGCCCACAAAATCTGAGCGATCGGTTTCCAATCCCGAACTTGCACCCGTATTAAACGTGTCTGCTTCTGCGAAAGAATTTAGGCCTGCCAGATGATATGATTGTCCGAATGTGCCGTTTAAGCCCCAACCGTTATCAAACGTTCCGGTGTATCGGATACCCAAATTTGCACGGGTTCCGCCTTCAATCCGGTCATATCCGGAAAACTTATCTCTTTGAAACAATGTGGAAGCATCGAAAACAAGGCTTTGCGAGTCTTCGTTCGTCAACCGGCCCGCATATTGCTCATCAGGCCGCACATAAACTTGGGCAATTGGTTCCAATACATGGCTCGAACTCGACGTTGAAAACAGAATTGGATAGCGGACTTCTAAGCCGGCAGTCACCATTGATCTGTAATATGTTCCATCGGCAAGTAGTGTCGTGCCATCGGCAGCCATCGTACTAGAAAGGGAGCCGCTTAGGTCTGAATTGAGGCCTGTAGTGTCGGCTTGAGCGTGCAATATTGGTGTAAAGACGAGCCCGCCCGGAGCTATGAACGTTCTCTTCCACTCAGATTGCGCCGACAATCGCCAACTATCGGAACTAGCGCCAGGTGTGGCAAAGTTGACGTCGCCCAAACTGCCTCGGTCGTCGGTTTCACTGCGCGTAATACCACGGGCATTGACATCAAATGATAGCTCGCCGCCCGCAATAGGATTTTTGAGAACATAGTTGTAGTCGGCACTTGGCAACACAATCGCTTGCTCTTCTTCGCTCGTACTTGTGAGCGATGCAACTTGTCGGTCAAAATGAACCAGGCGCGCATCAAAATAGCTACGCTCACCAAGACCAGTCAAATAAACGTTGTTCTCAAATGTTGAACCGCTGTAGCCTTCCACCTCATAGGTGCGGGAAAAATTTGCATCAGATTGTAACAAACCATTCCAGCCAAAAACCCACCGCGAATTGATATCAAACCTACCAGTGGTCCCCAGCATTCCACGATTCTTGACCGTTGAATCGACATCCGTAGATTTGAATTCATCCTGATCAAACTGGTGAATTCCCGCAGTTTTTAACGTAAATGTACCGTTTTCCAATCGGTGCCGGTATTCAGCTTCCCCCAAGAATCCTTGCTGAGTGTAGCCGGTCACAGCAAAGGTGACATCTCGATTGGGTGCTAAATTGACGAAAAAGGGGATCCGCAGTCCAAAACCCAATTCTTCAGCGAAACGAAAGTTTGGCGCCAAAAATACGGTTTTGCGTTTTACAGTAGGATCTGCTGTCGTGAACACAGGAACGCCAGCCAGCGGAACGCCTAAAAATTCAAACCGGGCTCGCTCAAAGCGAATAGTTTTTTCTTCGCCGTTCCAGATTATTTTTTGCGCTTTTATCTGCCACAAAGGAGGGCGTTCTGGGTGATTGGGGCAGGCTTCACATGCGGTATAAATACCATTTACAAATGTCGTTAGAGAGCCATTCTCTCGCGTTGCGCTTTCTGCTGCAAATCGGACGCGCTCAGGCGTTTCAACACGGAGTGCATTCACAAAACCATCGCGAAAGTCATCGGTGATGTCTATCTCTTCTGCAAATGATCGTGTGCCATCAGGTTGCAATATTTCAACATTACCAACCGCGATGAGGCGGCCTGATTGCTGGCGATAAACAAGTCGATCAGCAACCAGTTGAGTGCCATCATAATCAATTCGAACATCACCAATTGCGGAGATAGTCTTGGCGTCATTGTCGTAGACAAGTTCGTCCGCCTGCAGCAATAGCTGTGCATCAGCATTTGCTTGCGATGCTCCGGGGAGGGCGGATGCTGATTGAGCAAAGACGGTCGGGGCAATAGAAACAAGACTCGTACAAATCAACGCCGCTGCGCACAATGCGCGGCTTCGACCAGCCTTCTTCCCCCTCGGCAAAACCAATTGCCGTTTTCCCACCAATGCCGTCACTTATCCGTCCTCACGATGCAGCAAATACGCAATACCAAACATGCCAGCAGCCATTACGGGTAACCAGGCTGCAAGTATGGGAGAAATTATTCCTGCCGCACCAAAAGATTTGGTCACTTCCGTGATCACATAAAGCATGAACGCTGCCACAATGCCACCTAAAATCATCTCAGCGGAGTGACCAAGTCTGGCAAATCTTAAGGATACAGTAGCCGCGATTAATGCCATTGCGATAAACAATGCCGGTGTGGAGATAAGTGAATGATACTGCATACGAAATGGATTTGACGAAACGCCAAATGCGCGTGCCGTATCGATCTGTTTCCCCAGTTCAAAGAAGGGAATCATTTCCGGTGGAATTAACGCTTCGGTGATGACCGACGAATCAAGACCAGTACTGATGGTTCTTTCACCAATTTCCCTAGTGGGTTGGCCGGCTCGACTCGCGAGCGCGTCCTTTAGTATCCAATTACCACCAGCCAGCTGGGCGCGGGGAGAATCAAAGCGTTCGATGATCTCTCCCGTCGCATCAATATGCAAAAATGATGCATCCAAAAGGATGACGCCGTTGCTCGAGACCCGCTCCGCACCAATGAGATACAGGCCGCCATCTTCAGATTGTTGGCGCAGCCACGGTTTAGAGTCTGACAATACGCCTACACTTGGTGCTTTGCCGCGCAGCTGGTTTTCCCATTCATTGGCAAATGAGAATCCCGTTGTGGCCAGGGGATTAATGACCAAGACCGCCAGAATTCCAATAATTCCTGCTGCAAGCCAGGTTGGTGTTAAAAATTGCCACGCTGATACACCAGCAGAACGAGCGACAACCAGTTCGTTCTTTTTGTTCAGCTGCATCAATGCTGCCATCGTTGATGCCAAAATAATAAGGGGCAGGGCAATTTGAAGTATGAATGGTAGTCGCGCGGCCGACAGAGCAAGACCAGTTGTAATTTGATATGTACTGATGGCTGAGAGTCGATTGTTCATCTCAGAAAAATCCGCCAGAAAGATCAAAGAGCCCAGGCCGATCGCAAAGTAAGCCGTCATGCGCAGCATATACTTAAAAATATAAATCTGAAGCGTGCGGCCCATCAAGATACCGCCGCATTGTGAGCAGCACGAAAGCGTATACGTTTCAATGTTGCTGCAGTTTTGTCGAATAGAGCCAATATGAAGTCTGGAACTTCAAGTGTGCGTCCAGTGATGTACATCCCGACGCTCAGAGCCATGCCGAGCACCGGTATAAGATAGAGAAGATAGAGGTGATCAGCATCTACCTTATTGATATTGTAGGCAGTTTGAGACAGTCCGTAATAAAAAAGCGCTGTGCCAAAAGCCAAAACATAGCTGGAAATATTCGCGGTGCGGTGGGATCGCGGATTGCCTGCCAATACCAGTGCGACCAGCGTCATCAGGAGAGGATACATCCATGATGAGAAGCGTTTGTGCAACTCGGCTTTAACCTGGCCGGGATTTTGCTTCACGTGTTTATCGCTTTGGTCAGGATCCAGCAAAAATGATGTGGGACGTTCGTAAATGAAATAGCTAGACGCGTCCTCTGCGCTGGAAAACTGCGATAGATTAATAGCATATGACTGGAAGCGAATGACGGTCACATTGTCGTCGCGCGGAGCCTTGCGATGAATTTGACCATCTTGCATGACCAGCAATGATTGATTGTCGACAACGCCAATGGCCCCTTCTTTCGCGTAGTAGATCAGCGACGTTTTCGGATCACGGGTATCCGAAATCATTATGCCCTTCAGACCTTGTGGAGATTTCTTATCGACGTAGATCGTCAGATTTTTCGACGCTTTGGTGAATCGGCTTTCCTGAATCAGTGATGTGAGAAGGTCGGCGCGCGATTGCGTGAGCACATCGCGTGATGCAGAATTTGTCGTTGGCTCGATAAAATGATTGGAAGCAAATACATAGGCTGAGCAGAGTGCGCCGATGAGTAGAAAGGGCTTTGCAATTCTCCAACGACTCAAACCAGCTCCAGCCATAACCGGCAATTCTGAATCCGTATTCATCGTATTGAGTACTTGAACGGATCCTACAGCTAAGCCGAATGGCAATACCGTCACAAAAAATTGCGGGATTAGCAGTCCCATAAAATGCAAAAATGAAACGATTGAGCCGCCATTGCCCGTCGCAAAATCAATTCTGCTGACAGCCTGAGTCGTCCACAAAAACACCACGATCGCAAGCGTTGATCCGATACACGCGACCACTGCACGTCGAAATATGTATCCCTCGATGGTGTTCAAGCGAAGTTCCTGTTCAAATGCCCAAGCCTGAGCCCAGATCGATAAAAAACGCCCCTATAATGCAAGTACATATTAACCAATTCAGCCCCGTGTCGTAAGGCACTGCCAAGAAATTTGGTTAACCAACCAATAAAGGCTAAATCTGCGCTTGCTATCGGCGCACACTACGCCAAAATCAAGGCTCCTGCATGCAAATGCATGGGCACAATCAGAACCATCCACGGGAAGTACAACACAGATGTCCAATACACCGACGATTTCTTTTGCCAAGATCGCTGCACCCAAGAAAATTGCCTGCGTCGTGATTTGCCCGGAAGGCGAAAAACCTTCTGGTTTAGCACCACTCGCAGACCCTGAAAAAATATTGGATGTTGCGGCGATTTCTGCAAAGTTCAAAGGTAAATCAAAGTCAAAGCTTGATGTGTTGGCACCTTCAGGTTCAGCAGCATCGCGCTTGGTTGCCATAGGGGCAGGAGACATTGATGCATTAAAGGCAACCGATTGGATGGCGCTTGGTGGAGTAGCAAGTGCAGCGCTAAGCGGCGAAGAGCAGGTGAATGTCTATTTTTCAGCTGATGCAAGCGCCGCAGCAGCATTCGCGCAAGGTTACACGCTACGTAGCTATAAATTCGATAAGTACAAAACCAAGAAGAATGATGATGAGAAGAAGCCTGCAATGGCGCAGAAACTTGTCATCATGCTCGATGAGGCCGCC
>JBCDFK010000206.1:0-4950 GCA_039178065.1 Pseudomonadota bacterium
GGCCTTTTTGCCACTCGATCGTTCTTGACGAACTTCAGCCCCGGCCTTGATAGAAGGGCTGAGGCACACAATAGCTCTTCAATATCTGATCAACTGGATAATGGGTTTGGAAAATATGAGAGTGTTGGCCAGTACCTGACCGCTGTTTGGCAACTGCAAGGTCCCGAAAAAGAATATCTGGGAGAGCTGCGTTTATTTGGAACTGGTACGGCGGTTTGGGGCGGAAATGGTGAGCTGGATTTAGATCAACAACCGACAATTTCAGTTAGTTTGAGCGATGAAGGGCGTAACGAAGAACGCGTTACTTTCAGCGTGTCTCGTGTTGAGACTTCTACCTTAGAAAAACCGGTGGGAGAACTAATCGTATTTCTGCCACCTATGCCGCGGAACGAAATCGTGGGTCAACTCATCTTAGATGGCGTCGAGAACCGAGTAGTGCTCCAACGATTGGGATCATATGAGGGCGAGTATGAGGGAGATTCGATTGAACTCGAAATTGAAGAAACCACATTTGCGCTCAGGAACGTTCCTTCTGGTCGGACTTTGGTTGTCAGATTGTCTCCAAACCGCAGCTCACAGCCCATCGGACAACTATCAACTACAGCCAATGACCTTCGCATTTTAAGTTGTGATCCCTCTATTGATCGCGATCGTTACAAAGCGGCTTCCTTCGAAGGCAAGTTGGAATTGCTGGGTGGAGCATGGTGTCAAATAAATTCGGTTCAGGCCGGTGTTCAAAACGGATTTATTCTGGGTCGCTACCTCCTACCAAAAACTCAATAAGGTGATGTCATTTTTACTGGATCAAACTTCAGACTTGTTATCAAATTCATACTCGCAAGCATCTTAATGGTTTGCTTGTTAGCGGGCTCTCCGTCGCACGCACAAAAGATAACACGGACCCAGCTCTGGAATTGCGTTGTGAGTAACCAATGTCCGAAAGGTCTTACACCTAATCGCGCGCGCACAGGCCTGGACAAGTTCGATTTAGATGGGCTCGATCGTGTTTTGAAACAGCGAAACGAAGTTGAGCAACAGGGATTGATTGAGTGTGCTGCAGGAGGAAAATGCCCTCCAGATACCACGCCTGAACAAGCAGATGCCATAGTTGAAGGATCATTGGATGAGCCGTCAGAAGATGAATCTCTCGATCGCGCAAGACGTTGCTACATTTATGGCGACTGCCGGCAAGATTTGGTTTCTGGGGATATTAAGCGCACTTTGCCTGATTTCGAGCAGGAAAGACTTCAAAGTGAGAAAACAAAACAAATAAGAAGAGAAAAACTAGCATTTGAGTCAGAAATCAAAAGATGTGCTTTGACTGGTCAATGCAAACGACCGCTAACACCCGAAAATGCAAAGAAGTTTGATGAACTGGGCGCTTTGGATCAGGCGCTGCAACGTTGTGCAGCAGGTTTTGGATGCCCTGAGGGTATCAATAAAAGTCGCGCAGATGCGTTGACCGGTACAGACTTCGACCGCTGGAAAGAACAGCAAAACTCAACGGGTAAAAACGATCCGGGATCAACAACCAAGCTGACCTTTGATGAGCAAGAAATCGAACCAATAGATAGTGAGGAGCCTTCTGCAACCTCTAAAGCACCGGAAAGCGAGGAGTCGTCGCGGGAGCCAGAAGGTGTAAGTCCGCCAAAACTTACATTAGATGATCCAGGCGTCAGCTGGCCTCAAAGAGATAAGCCCGAAAAGGAGGGTGTACATCGGCTTTCACCAATTGAAGCTGCGAATCCCAATATTGGCGCGGTAGCCTATGTAATCGCTGAAGCAGGCCCTCTACAAACGCCTATCTTCTTCTCACCGCAGGAGTTATTGGCAAAACGACTTCCGAATGTTGATGGCGTAGAAACTCATGATTTTAGCATAGCGCAGCAAGATCCCAGTCTCGAAAAGCCAGGTGAACCTGTTGCAGTCGAAGCCGATACTATCGAAACCATTGCAGTACCATTTGAAGCGCCAAACAGTTTCCGAATTGAACGTGCCAATGAGCATATTGACGGTTCAGATTTCGAAAAAACCAGATCGACCTTAACCGCTCGGATAAACTCCAAGGAGGCTGTGCCAAGTGTTCAACTAAATGCTGAGATGTTCATAGAGCAATCCAGCACAGAACGTTTTGGTGCCCAATTGATTACTGGCGGCGCGCCCAATGTGGACGTTGAAGCCATGGCATATATTCCGATTGATGATGGCGGACCAGCAATCAATGTTAGCTTGGCAATCGCAACAACATTGCCGGATCGATCCATTAGCGCTGGTGTGGTTCCTTACACAGAGGACCCGATCGCAAGTGTCTTCCTCATAACTCAGACCAGAACATTTCTCAGCGCAAATCACGATGCTCAAGAGCTTCAAGCCACTAAATTTGCCTATGGCCTTGCAGGGCTTGAGCAACCGAATGTTGGGAGTTTTGCCGATTTCGTGGACTTTGCATTTCCAGAAGCTGAAAGAGGTAAGCCACGCGGTTTTCTCGTCTATCTGTCTGGCTATGGAGATCCGCAAGTGGAGAGCAGAACCAATACGACGAGGGGCGTCAATAAAGTCACTGTGATAAAGTCAAAAGGCAGTCAGAAAGGCACAATCGGCGTTTTGGTTGAATCTGTTTGGTCAGCGGAGCGCTGAACAGACCGAATGCGTTTATGATTTTTGGGCAATCATATTTGTGTTCTCCATCTCTTTTGGCTGTCCTTGCCAACAATTGATGCTGAACATAATTGCAAATAGCCATTTTGATGACTTTTTGTTTGGGATTGTTCGAATGTCCACTTTGGGCTCGAAGCGACCACTGGCTCTACATCATTGTAAGGTCAGCAAAGCGGACAAAGCGGACCTTTGGGTGATGCTTTATATAGACTGGCAAACATCATCCGCCCAAAATTTGAGAAACTGATATGCTTGCGTCGTTGGTCGGCGTCAAATTGAGTCCTGAATGCAAATCGACAATGTGACTTCGCATGATCTCTTCGGCTTCCGACTCATTTTTTTGAGCAAGGGCGTCGATAAGGGCGTGATGTGAATGGCTCTCGCAGGTGGTATCGGGTCGCTTCCAATATAATGCAATGATCAAGGAGGAGCGCTTGACTAGAGATTTGACAAAATCCGTGAACACGTCGTGTGCAGCAATGTTTGCAATCTCCAGATGAAACTCTCCCGACAAAGCAAGCGCTCTGCCCTTGTCCTCAGCTGCAATGGCTGCGTGCTCAGCCTCCATATGCGCATTCAGCAACTTCAAAGAATCTGAATCAATTTTAAATGCTGCCATCGCAGCAACCCTGGGTTCAATTAGTGCGCGTCCCTCAAAAACCTCATGCGCTTCACGAATGGTTGGACGAGCGACAAAGGCACCACGGTGTTTTTCAATCGTCACTAATTGATCATGCGCAAGCGATTGAAGTGCAGATCGAACAATAGTTCTGCTGACGCCGTAGACTTCGCCAATTTCATCTTCTGATAGTTTGGTGCCAGGCGGGAGCCGATGCTCAAGGATTGCCTGCTGCAGTCCGGTCACAATTCTGGCAGCCATTCCGTTCGTTTCCTCATTTTGAGAGCTCAAATTGGATAGCTTTTAGCACAGTATTTTGCAACTCATTTTTGTATACAATTTTTAGGCATTTCGTATTCGATTTGATTAATTTTTGGGCAGATAAAAATTCTGTATTGTATTAAATCATTCAGTTTCAATTACTTATCAAATTGGCACGCGCTTTGCCTACTTAAGGCATGATCAAATGGAGATGCCGATTTTGAGCGCTGGCCTGGAACTAATTTCAGTTTGCAAAGATTATGGTGACACACGAGCAGTCGACAATATCTCGTTGGCGATAAAGCAAGGTACGTATGCCTGCCTGCTTGGTCCCTCTGGGTGCGGGAAGTCTTCAACGCTGCGCATGATAGCTGGCCATGAGGGAATTACATCAGGCGACGTGATATTGAACAGCAAGAATGTGACCGATCTCGCGCCATCGGCGCGCGGCACTGCAATGATGTTCCAAAACTATGCGCTATTCCCGCATCTGACGGTTATCGAGAACGTCGCGTTCAGCCTCAAAATGAAGCGTGTCGCCAAAACGCAGCGCATCCAGAAGGCGATTGAAACGCTTCAGCTTGTTGATATGGCTCAGTTTGGAGACCGCCTACCCGCCCAATTGTCTGGCGGCCAGCAGCAGCGTGTCGCTTTGGCGCGTGCACTCATTACTAATCCATCTATCCTGCTTCTGGACGAGCCACTCTCGGCATTGGACCCGTTCCTACGTCTTAGAATGCGAACCGAACTCAAACGTCTACAGCGCGAACTCGGCATTTCCTTTGTGCATGTAACCCATAGCCAAGACGAGGCATTAGCGTTGGCCGACCTCATCATTGTTATGAGCAATGGAAGGATCGAGCAGGCAGGGCCTGCAAAAGAAGTGTTCGGCAAACCTGAAACTGTTTTCGTTGCACAATTTATGGGCGGTCACAATGTACTCGCAAAGGGTAAAAGCCACATCGCGATCCGTGCTGACAAGATCAACATTGGCAAGTCCAAACCCAAGAAAACAAACACCGAATCCATGCCGGCGACTGTGCAAGCGATCGAATATTTGGGCACAAGCTTTTCGGTTGCAACCAAGAGCGAAAATGGCGCCGACATGAACGTGACTATCGCAGACGCCAACTTCCATCGCCAGCCTTTTGAGATTGGCCAGAAGGTGTTTTTGAACTGGTCGTCGAAAGATTCTCACCAACTCGCAAGCTAATTCATTAAACAGTAGGAGACACTTCAATGAGTAACCAAAAGTCTAAATCTTTTAGCCGCAGAACGCTGCTAAAAGGAACCGCCGCTACAGCGGGTGCCGCCATTGGTTCGGGAGCCATTACCGGCTTTCCAACCATCTGGGCCCAGAACATCAAAGACGTGACATTGCGCCAGTTTGGCACCGGTGTTTCCAACCTCAA
>JBCDFK010000207.1:0-4946 GCA_039178065.1 Pseudomonadota bacterium
ACCACTTCAACCAGGAACGCCGCCTTTCAACCCGAACCCACTTCAAACGGAACTGAAACGTCGCTCTCAATGAATGGCGGCTGCTTTGTTCCGAATAAGTTCATGAACACGTCAGCCAACTGAGACGAGTTCGAATTCGTCTGACAGCACCGCCAAACACTCCATGCATTTCAGCTTGTGAGATCCCGCGGCAGTAATGTCGCGTGTTCTTGGGGGTTTGTAATGGTACGGGTGATTGAGAGACGCGGGATCGAGCTTCAAATCATGCGACTTCGCGCACAAGTCTCTGCTCCCCATTTTCACAGTATGAGTTTTGGGTTTTTGGAAGCTTTTGGTTTCAGAGCTCGCTGAAGATCTGGCGTTGCTCTTCCCAGTCAGCTGGCGCGCCAGATTTGATCAGGTAATCCGATGTCAGTCTTGTGGATAGTTCTCCGACCGCGATGGCGTCAAGCAGCTCTGGTGCCAATAGGGCGAGACTTACGACATCGTGCACGCGGCTTTTCGGCGTGTTTTCTGCCATCGCGATATCTGCAATTGTTTTGCCATCAACAACCATTGCAAGCCATCGCTGGGCTTTGACGATGTTGCACACGAGGGTCTTGTCTACTTCGTTTGGCGTCTCTCCCAGATGCAGTTTCAACTCGACGCCGCGGCGATGCACTTGGAAAGGAACTTCGGAGAGCGGTTGATCTGGATCCATCCGTTTTGGTGCAATGTCCGAGAGCTTGGCAATCTGTGTATGATCCATCAGTAGGCTCAATTTGCCCGGTTGAATGTCTGCCCGCTCGATCAAACCAAGACACGTTTTGCGACTTTGGATTGACTGCAGCTTTTCATTGATCTGCGTAACCTCGACGGCCGATGCACGCGGTACAAGTCTTGTGACCATGTTGGTCAAGGTAAGACACCGTTTGATGAGATCGTTGATCTGCCTTTCCAGTTGCTCTGCCGGTAGCCGCCAGGCATCGGGATGAATCTGGCTTCGGTCTTTCACCAGTCGATGAGAGGTGTAGTAGCGCAGCCGCTTCCCCTTTTTCCGGCTATGGCTCTGGGTAAGCCTGTCGCCTGTTTCATCGAAGAGCTTGCCTGCTACGGGCACGCTGCACGAAGGGGCAGATCGTGAAACTGATCAGATGCAAACTTGTCTCTGTCACTTTCATGCCTCAGATCAGCCGGTGGCCGCAATCGACCACCAGGGAAATGCCGCTAACGAAGCTGTTGGCGATCAGAAACTCGACGGCGTGGGCCACGTCTTCCGGCGTGCCAATACGTCCGACGGGGAGCGCTTCGGCAAACCCGGCCTGGGCCTGTGCTGCGCCGTCATTGCCCATAAGCGAAGGCGAAACCGGTGTGGCAATGATGCCCGGCACAACCGTGTTGACGCGTAAGGGGGCGAGCTCCATGCCCCAAATCCGGGCTGAGGCCTCCGTGGCCGCACCTACGGCGGCAAACATCGTGGCGCCAGGCAGAGGCTTTTGTGTAACCGTGCCGGAAAAGAGCGTGATTGAGCCTGTCAGCGCGTTAAAATCGCTCGCCCAAGTGGTTACGGCTAACTGATGCTGATGGGACTTGATGTAGAGTTGGACGTCCGTTTTGGGGAATCTGCCTTGCAGCATTGGGCTTCATCGTGAGCGGCAGCTATGGGCCGGAGTTTAATACCCAAAATGCTTCGCGTCACCCGCTAAAGCCTAGGATTTACAAGCATAACAGGGAATTCTTTTAGCTTGAGTTCGTCGTCTTCTAAGAAACTTTCAAAGCCTTGGTGCTCCAATTTAAGATCGCTAATCATCTGTTCGGCTATCTTGGATCCCATATCACGATATGCTTCGAATTGTTCGGGTGAAAAGAACTGGTTCGCGGTCGGATCATAGGGAAACTGGTCATTGGTACCACGATACCCCTTTGTCGTTAGCTCAACGTCGGAAATCAAGGCCGATTTAAGATAGATAATCAGGCCGTTTTGCTCTGTGTTGCTTACTGCCGACGCACGGTACCCATCAGGCTTAGGATAGCTGTGTAGATGTTGCCCATCGTTTTTCGGATAAGTCACCGATGCCATGAAATACCCCTTCGTGGCATAGAGAGCACCGCTGGGATACTCGTCGTCGACGGATCGGGCGACTAAGTCCTGTGGACCGCTTTTTGTTGCTTCGTTTTTGCTGTTGTCGTCGGGATATTTGTCCCGCGTCATATTAAATTTGATTTCCACGCCAAAATCTTCGCGCACGCGTCGAATAGCAGATGTAAAGCTGGCGTAAGATGTCTTAGGGTCCGGTTCTGCATCGCACACGACGATAAGCTTGCAGCGTCTGCGGATCAGTTCATACAGCCCCAGATTTTCGAAATGCCCCCCATCGGTAATTTCGACGAAATTAGGGATGGGTCGTTCTTTGTTGGGCAAAATCCGCGCAGACAGACGTCCAAGGAAGTGTCGCAGAGGCGGATTGAAACGATTGCCGTACGGGTTTAGCGCCGACGTTTCCTTCAACCTTAACCAGTACCCCAATCGCAGATTAAGGAGGCTCATCGAAAGTGCGACCGGGAACGTAGTTGTTGGGCCCGAACCCGCAAACCCCGCACCTGGATTTGCGGCTGCACCAGATGCTGAAATGGCTGTCGCGAGTGTAAGCTTGCCTGCAGCTATGCTGTCCGTTTTCCACCAGTTCGTTGTGTCAGAGCCTCCACCGACTGGCGAAAGCACAAAGTTATCGGCGCGACGACGTCGTGCTCTGGTATCATTGGACCACCAGGGGGCAACGGCAGTATTCACCAGATGAAGAGGACGGACCACACTCGTCGGATTGTCAGAATCACCTGCCAAAAGGTCCTTGAATGTGAGCTTATTCGCGATTTCTGCCTCGCGTCCGACTTGAGCCAACCGGCCATTTTCTGGTGCCGTTCTCTCAGGCATAAATGCTTCGATCAGTCGATCTCTATAAAAGCGCCCGAGAGAGATGTCGTTTATTGAACAAAAGAATGCCAGAGCTAACGCAAACACAAAAAGAGCAATAGCTAAACCAAATGGCCACTCACCAATGTGAATTCTATATGCCCAGTTAAAAGCCAAAATCACAATGCCCCCGACAAATAGAATGCATCCGAGAACCAGAAATGTGGCACTGGTCATTCCGATGGCTTTGCCGAGCCTTTCCCTAGCGGCGACCAGAAGAGACGTCGTAATGCCCACCAACAGTGAAATGGTTCCAAAGAACAAACCACCGTTCTTCGTTGCTTCGGGTTTGTTGTCGAGATCCAAATATCCGTGTATTTCTTCCAGATTGAGCGAGACGAGGGGGACCAGTCCAAAAACTGAACAAATCAAAATCGACATCAACAAGTAAGACGCCAACTTCTCATGAGACCGGCGGAAACGGTACCTTTTCAAAATTACATCTGATCGTGAAGTTTTGCGCAAATGCAGCTTATGATAAAAGAGAGCGCCCAGATATGTGATTATCGGATAGGAAAACAATAAAACTGCGACGACCGCTGCAGAAATCACTGCAAGCACCAAACTCCAACCGAATGCAGTCGTGCTCCACTCAGTGCTCTTAACAACCATCTCTTTTGGGAGTTGAGTCTCCGTATCAGTTGTTGTTTCTTGTTGTACAGGAATGCATAATTCAACAGGTGTTCCATAGCTCAAAACACCGCCAAAAATACGATCTCTGAAGAATCGATCTGTATCTCCATTGATCTCTTCTGGGTGATGGATGCAAGTGGCCATAGCATCCGGTGCAAGCTTGATCGGTTCGGCACGTCCTGCATAAAGTATTGCGAAGAAGACTGCCATCGCAAGCGTCAACCAGACGAAAATACTTAGCATAGCAGCGCGGGAGAATACATATGTGCCGCGCAGAATACCCATCATTCCATTGGGCATCAGGTAGCTGATATTGGCGCGGACGTGTCGAATATAACCTTGGTTTTCTTCTATATGATTATGTGTATCAGGCTTTGGCTTATTCTTAGTATCGAAGCATTCTTCTGCAACAAACGGCAGATCGTAAATGCCCGGCGCGTCACTGTGGTTTGATTTGGTACCAAAACGCTGCTGCAGCCAGACGGTCATGGCAGCACCGGCATATCCACCGCCAGATACCGTTGACACATAGTGAAGGTGTTTGAGTACTCCCGCTTTCGACAGTGACGATAGTATTCCGATGCAGGTAACCGCAGCGCGAACCCCTCCGCCGGACAAGCAAATCCCGGACGGTCTTTCATTCTTGTCCACCTCCAATAACCGACGTTCTTCGAGATACATTTCTTGCCAGTTTTTGAAGCGTTCTTTGGAGTCCTCTGATGCCATACTAGAATGATCTTTCAAATAAACTGTTCTACAAATGCCTATACAACACCCGAAACCGGCCTGACGTGTCAAGCCGACCAACGGTTAAAGCGTTTGCCTGACAATGTTGGTTTTCAAGAGTTCTGGCAGCTGTGCCCTGTTTCACCCGTCCTTCTCCTTCTATGCGGACGATCGCAAACACGGCCTGCATGTCCGCTAACTGCCGCTTCATGATTGTCTATCAGGCGTGCAGCGAAAAGGCGGTTTGGGCAAGAACGTCGAAATTGCACGGTAATGACTGTTCTCACGACATCGGCCGCTTTTAAGCAAAATCATTGCTGCACGTGCACGGCGATGCTGCTTCGGCAAACGCCCAAAATACAATGTCTGAAAAGTCCCGCTTGTGAGACATCGGACGCGAGCGCAGCAAAAGTCCGGTTTGGATTTGAGTCATTTCCATTCCAATTCATCTTCGAGCACATCTCTAGCAGCGTTGACGAAGTCTCGTTCTTCATCAGTCATAGTGCGCCAAAACTTCGAGACCGACGAGATAGTATTCAGCACAGCAATCATGCCTTCCGCTGATCTCAAGTGCTCACCTGCCTTCAGCTGTGCTTCCAACGTGTCCAGACGCGCCTGGATCTTCATCCGAACGTTC
>JBCDFK010000208.1:0-4936 GCA_039178065.1 Pseudomonadota bacterium
GGCACCAATATAGATTACATTGGCATAGTCATTGCCTGCATGTTCATCGGCGACAGAATGGATAATATCAGGATGCCACCAAACCGTATCGCCTGGATTGACGGTCGGAATCGAGACAAGCCCTTCGAGAATGTCAGCATGCCATTTTGGATCCGCAGAAAGCGCTCTGCCGGGCGTAGCACCACATAAATCATCATCGGCAACATCATCTTGCAATGCGCGCAAAAGAAAATAGCCAATACTATGCGCATCTGGGATAAGGCTAAGCGTGCCATCCTCTGGACCCTGCGTTGTCAGGCAAGTCCAACCTTGAAAAGTCCGAAACATAGAACAAACAGCCGGCGAAGAATATTCCCGCGTCTGCGTTCTAAAGGTTGCTTTCCATGGATCATATCGATCAGCTTCTCCTTCAAAAATTGCACCATATATTCTTTGGTAAGCTGGGTCTAACCAACGCTCATAAGATCCAGAATCCATATGCGGCGAAAGGCCCAAAGTTGTATCACCTGGCTGTCGCCGACGGGTACGGTCGGCATAGGCATAATCTTGGTTGGGGTCGAATTCATCACCCATTGGTCCCCTTATGTCCCAAAGATTATTTAAAAATCTCTTGGCCAATGCCATCGATTCCGCCTGCCGCGCCATAACTTGCGGCTTAGACCAATAAAGGCCATAGATTTGGGGAGCGCCAGCTTCTAGAGAACTGAAATATTTGTCTAAGCCTGCCTTTTCCTTAGCCTTTGTGAGATAGTCATTGCTGGAAATGTACTCTCCAAGCTCAGCATTCCAGTCTTCGGCCTGAGATTGCGGGAAAACACCACGAATAATGACTGCACCAGCCTTTTTGATCGACTCTACAGCAGCGTCGGAAACCGAAGCACTCTGAACATCGCTATAGGCAATCTCAGGAATATTGGGTCGGCCCTTTTCAGTATTTTCTTGAATGACCGCTACATTCTTCAAAACGCGATCACGAATAACGCTGAAAGAAGCGCTCACATCCTGTTTAGCGCGTAGTTGCTTTTTCGCTTGCCGAATATAGGCGCTGACCAAATCGTCCATGAAATCCTCCCAGTTTCAATCACTATATAGGTTCAATTTTAAGCGACCATAGCAGATGATGGGCTGAAGAAAATGGCGATCCCGGCAGGAATTGAACCTGCGACCCTCAGATTAGGAATCTGATGCTCTATCCAACTGAGCTACGGGACCCCACAGCGCCTTACTAGCGCGATTCACGTTTTGAGGGAAACAGTTTTCCGGCGCTCACCGCACCGGATTGCTCTCGGCCAATTGAGCCCAATAGCTAATTCCAAGCGGAATAATATCATCATTGAAATCATATTCCGGATGGTGAAGCCCAGCACTTTCACCATTACCAATGAGGATCATGGAGCCGGGTCGAGCTTCAAGCATATATGAAAAATCTTCGCCGCCCATTATGGGCAATACAGTCCTGTCCACCTTGCCAGTACCGGCAACGGTTTCTGCCGCTTGAACTGCAATCTCGGTTTCCATTTCATGATTGACCGTTACTGGATAACCTTTGCGGAACGCGAAATGCGTTTTACATCCATGAGCTTGAGCAACACTTTCAGCGATTTCGCGAAGACGTTCTTCACCCATCTTCCGTATATCAGCCGTCAGCGAACGGATTGTGCCGGCAATTTCGGCCTTGTCAGGAATAACATTATGTGCGTGACCCGCATTGAATTTTGTTACCGACACAACGATCGATGCAAGCGGGTCCACATTGCGTGACGCAATGCTCTGAAGCGATTGAACAATTGCCGAAGCCGCAACAATTGGATCTATTGTGCTATGTGGCATCGCCGCGTGGCCACCCTTGCCTTCAACAACGATATTGAACTCATCGGTTGCCGCAAAGAACGAACCCGACCGAATAGAAAACTCGCCCACTGGCAAATTCGGCATGTTGTGCATCCCGTAAACCCGGTCGATATCGAAACGCTCCATCAGACCGTCTTTGACCATTTCATTACCACCACCGCCGCCTTCTTCAGCGGGCTGAAATATAACAACAATAGTGCCTGCGAAATTGCGTGTTTCCGCCAAGTATTTTGCAGCGCCTAGTAGCATTGCCGTATGACCATCATGGCCACATGCATGCATTTTGCCGGCGACTTTTGAAGCATAGGGTTTTCCAGTGGCTTCTTTGATTGGCAGAGCATCCATATCCGAGCGAAGGCCGATGGTCTCACCATTACCCTTATTGCCCTTTATCACAGCAACAACGCCGGTACGTCCAAGACCCGTCACAACCTCATCACAGCCAAAGTCCTTGAGCTTTTGTTCCACGAAAGCCGCTGTTTCATGAACGTCAAACATCAACTCAGGATTTTGGTGTATGTGCCGCCGCCATTCGCTGACTTCTGCCGACATTTCAGCTGCACTATTGAGTATGGCCATTACAGTCCCTTTGGGGTTTGAATTTTCATGCCCTAAAGATGGCGCGGCATTGCTGCCACATCAAGCACTTAAATTTCGGAAATGCTACAAAATACTTTGTCAGCCACATTTGACTGATTTAGTGAAAGATGACGAGGAACCATAGGGTGATTAATACGATGGCTAAATCCAAAGTGCTCGCTTTAAGCGCAATACTTTGCACGTTGGCGACAGGCATTATGGCAGCGCCAGCAATCGTGATGGATGTCCAATCCGGTCGTGTTATTGCCGCTGAACAGGCATTTGATCGCTGGAGTCCTGCATCCCTTACCAAACTAATGACGGCCTATGTCACTTTCCGAGAAATCGAAGCGGGCAATCTAACGCCCTTGTCACCAGTGCGCATGTCGAGCAATGCGGCAAACAATCCGCCCAGCAAAATGGGGTATAAGCCCGGCGCTGTGATGACGGTCGAGAATGCGCTTGAAATGCTTATCGTAAAATCTGCCAATGATGTTGCTGTTGCTCTTGGCGAAGCTGTCTCTGGCAGCGAGTCAGAATTTGTGGCGCGCATGAACGCCGAAGCAAAACGTCTGGGCATGAACGATACGAACTTCGTGAATCCCAATGGTCTTCACGATCCCAACCAATATACCACGGCGCGCGACCTTGTTATTTTGGCTGCTGCAATCCGCAAAAACTACCCGCAATATGATCCAATTTTCGCCGCTGAGGCCATCCGAATTGGCGACAAGGTAACAGCGACATACAATCTGCTTTTGGGTCGTTATGCGGGTGCTGATGGCATGAAAACAGGGTTTGTTTGCGCATCGGGTTTCAACCTTGCTGCATCCGCGACACGTCAAGGTAGAACTGTGGTCGCGATTGTTTTGGGCGCAACGTCACAAAAAACACGGGCGGAAAAAAGTGTATCGCTGTTAGAAAAAGCCTTTGGAAGCGCACCGCAAGCTGGAACAGCAATCACCGAACTATCTCGCCCCGCAGATGCCTCAAATCAATTGGCAAATATGCGCCCCACTGTGTGCACCGAACAAGCACGTGCCCAGCGATGGGATGGCCGGCAGATCGAAGGCTATATAAATTTTGAAACGCAATTGATCACCGCGCTGAACAGACCACCAAATGCACTGCAAAGCGGGCTTGGTGGTGCCGATGGCGTTAGCAAATCAGCAGTTATGCTCAACGGCAAATTTGTCAAAGCCTACCCGATACCGACCGCAAAACCATATCGACCAACATTGCTAGAAGCCGGTGATGCGAAGCGTTACGGTTTGCGGCCAGGTTTTGATGTGCCCATCCCCAATCTGCGTCCTCAAAGCGGCTAAGCCAAACTCATCCGCGTTGCAACAAAAAGCGATGACCACCCTCGATGGCTTCAGATGCCACCAGCGTATGGCCCTTTTCACGCACAAAATTGGGAATATCAATAACTGCAAGCGGGTCTGATGTTTCGACCCATAGCTCTTCGCCGATCGCCATTGTGCGCAAGCGCTTTTGCGTTTTGAGCACTGGCAGTGGGCAATTAAGCCCGCGAAGATCGTAAATCTCAGCCACCTTACTGAGCAGTTTCGGTCTCAGCTGAATTTGCGATGATAACCGCTGGTCCAGACGAAGATGCAGTAGCGATTACCGCGGGTGTTGCAGGCACAACGCCGGGTAGACCAGGAACTATTGGCGCGGTCGCAGCGGGATTAATAATCGGTGATGTCGCTTCTTCTAGCGTTGTTGCCTCTTCCAATAAAGGCTCGGGCGCCGGTGGCGCGGGAATTGGTAGAAGCTGAACCTCGTTCGGCGCTCTGCCCTCAAGCTTTGCAACAATACCTTCATACTCCAAGGCATACTCGTTTTGTTGCGAAGTGTAAGCAACGGCTAACGAATGAGGCATCTCTGTTTTTGGACAACTTGCATTGGCTACAAAATCGCCGTCCAGCGCATTGCGATTGAAAATATAACGCCGATCGCAAACGTCGATCTTCGGTGGCAGCTTTGTCAGCTCAAAGTGGTCATATCCCTCTTTGAGCATTTTCCAATATTCAATGTGTCGGTCATTTCTATGCGAAGCCATATTCTCCGCAGTCATACGGAAAGGAAACGCCTGGACCTGAAACTCCTTTTGACCACCTGCGAGTGAATCGCGCGCAAAAGCGTAGATTTCAGCCACATTTTCATCGGTCATTGCATAGCAACCGGCAGATGAGCAATCACCATGAACCATCAAATTAGAACCGGTGCGTCCATGCGACCGATCATATTTATTGGGGAATCCCAGGTTGAACGATAGATAATATGCCGAATTTGGATTCATCAGATGTCTATTCACCAGATAAAAGCCTTCTGGCGCCTGACGATCGCCTTCCTTGTACTTAGGGCCTTTATCTCCTGAATATTTACAAATTTCGTAGGTCTTCACCAAGGCATAGCGGCCAGTATCCTTGCGCTTCCAAACTTCAAGGACGGCTTCCTCTTTGAAAATACGCATCATAATTGGCGATGACTTTGTCATGCC
>JBCDFK010000209.1:0-4935 GCA_039178065.1 Pseudomonadota bacterium
CCATCATATGGGTTTTGCCGACAAGAACGGGCCTTACGCCCAACAGTTTGAGGTAATCTCCAATGTTGCGCTCACCAATTCTCAAAGGAACGAAATTAGCCGTCGCACCGTGAGAAGACACATAGCGCCCAGTGTAAAAGCTCATCCGGCTTGGTCCACAAATCGGCGACTGAACATAGGCATTAGAAAATCGCACGCCGCGCTGAGCCAACTTGTCGATATTGGGCGCTATGTGTCTTCTCACGGTGCGACGGCTAATTTCGTTCCTTTGAGAATTGGTGAGCGCAACATTGGAGATTACCTCAAACTGTTGGGCGTAAGGCCCGTTCTTGTCGGCAAAACCCATATGATGGCAGATCGCGAAGGTATGCTGCGACTCGGGATTGATCCCGACAGTCAAATAGGCGTGCACCATCGCGAAGCGGGATTTGAACCCTTCGAGCGAGATGATGGGATCTATCCTGACAAAATGATGAAGATGCAGCCGCGCTACAACGACTATCTGCGCAGTAAAGGACATAACGGACACAATCCCTGGCACTGGGCGGCCAATGCCGTGCAAACGGAAAATGGAGTGCGGTCCGGCTTTTTCAACGACATCGCAGATAGACCAGCCATTGTTGCTGAAGAAGACAGCGAAACGCCGTATATGACGCGCCGAGCGATGGACTTCATGGCGCAGGATGACGGTAGCAAGCCATGGTTGCTGCATCTTTCCTTTATCAAACCGCATTGGCCCTATATCGCACCTGAACCCTATCATTCGATGTATGATGAAAGCGATGTTCAGGAGACGCTTCGGTCGGATGATGAGCTCATCGATACAAATCCGCTAATGCGCCGGTTCGTCAACCGTATCGCCGGTAGGACATTCAGCCAAGATGACGCGATCCGGAAAGTTGTTCCGGCCTATATGGGTCTTATCAAGCAGATTGATGATCAGTTGGGCGAGTTGTTCGCCTTTATGGATGAACGGGGATTGATGGAAACGACAACTATCGTTTTTACTTCCGATCACGGTGATTATCTAGGTGATCACTGGATGGGCGACAAGGATTACTTCCATGATCCCTCGGTGAAAATACCTTTAATCATCGCGGACCCCGACCCTGCAATGGATGCAACGCGCGGTACGGTTTCCAATGCCCTAGTGCAAGCCATTGATTTGCTGCCCACCTTCATTGAGCACTTCGGGGGTTCGGTGCCCGCTCATCTGATAGATGGCGTTTCTCTGCGACCGCTGCTGACGGGTGAAGCGGACAAGGTCAACGAATTTGTGGTAAGCGAATATGATTATCACCAGCAGGTATTTGCGCCGGAAACCGGTAGAGGCCCGCGCGATTGTCGCATCTATATGGCACTCAATGATGCGTGGAAATACATTCATGCGCCCGGCTTCGACCCTGTTTTGTTCGACAGGCAAAATGATCCAGATGAGTTCAATGATTTTGGTCGGTCGCCCGAACACGCCGAGGTTCGGGCTCAGATGCATGCGCTTCTAGCTGACTGGGCGCTGCAATATCGACAACGCGAAACCTATGACGATGCGACTGCGGCGCGCTTCACCGCCTTTGAAGAAAAGGCCGGTGTGCTGATCGGTTATTGGGACGAAAATGACCTGATCGATAAAACCAATGCGCCCAATCCGAACGATCAAACAACACAATGATGACGATACAACACGGGAGGAAAATATGAGAATTAGAAGTCTGATTTCTGCAGCAATGGTTAGCATGCTGACCGCGCCAGCGGCATTGGCCGAAACGACCATCACCTACAACATTTTCACGCCGCCAACGCATTTTATGTGGGATGTTATGCGCGATTGGAAAGCGCAAGTTGAAGAGAAAACTGAGGGTAGAGTCAAAATTGAGTTCACAGCCAAATCGGTGGCGCCACCTCCCAAGATCTATGAAGCTGTGCGCAAAGGCGCTGCCGATGGTGGTTTCATGGCCAATGTGTTTTCGCAGAAATTTGCACCTGGCACAGGGGTTTCGATGGTACCTTGGGTGCATCGCGGGGACAGTGAAGCGGCATCGGTTGCGGTCTCGCAGGTGTATAACAAACACTTCCTTGGCAAGGACAAATGGAAAGGCGTTGAGCTCTTAGGTGTATTCCAGTTTGCAGCAGGGACGGTATGTTCGGTCGATGGTAAACCGTTGGCTTCCTTGGACGATCTGGCGGCGCGTAAATTCTGGACCTTGCCCGGCAACACATCAGGCATGTTCAAGGCGTTAGACATTGCCATTGTCTCCGGTCCTGCGGTTCAGGTTCAAGAATTGGTATCGAGGAACGTCGTCGATGCCTATGCCGGCATCACTTACGACGCCATCGAAAAGTTTGGCGCTGGTCCATACACCGCTTATTGCTTTGACTTTGAAGTCGCGCCTGTTAGCACAAGTTTCTCGCATTTCATTTCTTCAAAAGTCTGGAAGAAGTTGAGCGAAGAGGATCGGCAAGCCCTGCGTGATCTTTCGGGTGATCATTTGGCAGCCATGGTTGGCGCGGCGAATAATGCGAGTCAAAAGGCTTCATTAGCGACGCTCACCGAGGCAGGCATGAAGCAGGAAACACCAGCAGCAGATCTGCTTGCAGCCTTGGAGAAAGGCGCGATGCCCGTTGAAGAGAAGTGGCTCGCTTCAATCGCTGACTACGGCCTTGATGGGCCTGCGATTCTCACCGAATTGCGCGTGCTCACCAAGAAACTGACGGAAGAGAACGCTGCTGGAAACTAAGCGCTTGATGTGGGCGTCGCTCTTGGCGCCCGCCGACGAAGGTCGACCAATCGTTGGGATGCACTATCATGTATGAAAAGCTTGCTGAACGAATAGCTCATTTTTCCCTTGGCGTTGCCAGCGTCTGCATTGCTGTCATGATCCTTTTGACAGTAGCTGATGTTTTCATGCGCTATGTGTTCTCAGCACCCCTGGCCGGCACAGGAGAACATACCCAACTTCTGTTGGCTGTGGTTGTGTTTTCAGGTCTTGTTCTGGTGACTCGGGAAGGCAGCCATATCATGGTGTCGCTGTTTGAGCCGACATTGCTGCGTGTTATGCCGAAAGTATACAATGGCTTGCGCAGTCTGGCCTATCTCCTCGGCATGCTCTTCATCGTCTTCGTATTGATCGAAGTCTCACTTGAAATGATCGAGTTTGAAGAGGAGTCGGAAGTCATGGAGTATCCGTTGGTTTATCTTGGTGTCGTCATGACCATTTTCGCGGCATTCGGGCTCTTCCAGGTCTGGCATGTCACCAAACATGGTGCGTCCGGTCATAGCGGCGAGGTGGATTAGGCCATGCTTGCTTCACTTACCGCTTTTGCGGCCGTACTGGTTTTGAGCTTGTTGGGTGTGCCTTTGGCATTTTCAACGCTCTTTGTGGGCGGTATAGGCATTCTCTGGCTTCGCGGGTTCGATGCAACCGCAGGACTAACGGGTCAATGGATCTTGGAAGTGTCCATGAATTACGGCCTGTCGGTTATCCCCTTATTCATACTAATGGGCGCGTTCATACACCGCTCAAAAATCTCAGAAGACCTTTATGAAGCATCCAATGCCTGGCTCGGCCATTTGAAAGGTGGCCTGGCCATGGCCACGGTATTTGCTTGTGCTGGCTTTGCAGCGGTTTGCGGATCCTCACTTGCAACTGCAGCCACGATGAGTCGTGTGGCGATGCCGCCCATGCGCAAATATGGATATAATGATGGTCTGTCGACTGGCACAATCGCTGCTGGTGGTACGCTGGGCATCATGATCCCTCCATCTGTGCCGATGGTCATCTATGCCATCATTGTGTCTGCCGATATTGGAGCCTTGTTCATAGCAGGCATTGTACCCGGATTAATGCTGGTAAGCCTCTTCATTCTTGCCATTGCAGTGTTGGTGCGCCTGCGCCCTGAACTTGGTCCGGTGGGCGAAAAAATTACAGTGTCTGAAAGGTTCCGACGCTCGCTGGGTGTCTACCCTGTCATCGGGCTTTTCGTTATCGTTTTAGGCGGTATTTATACGGGGATTTTCACGCCGACTGAAAGTGCAGCGGTGGGTGCATTTGGTGCTTACGTCTTCGCCGTCTCGCGGGGCTACATGCGTACACTTAAGGAATTAGCTGCAGCTTTTGGTGAAGCTGTGCGCACCACCGCAATGATATTCACCATCCTGTTTTGCGGTTTGGTTCTTGCGCAATTTGTCAATCTGACAGGTATGCCATTCCAGCTCGTTGACCTTGTGGTTGCCGAAGATGGAGGCATCAGCGCGACCACTTTGATCATCGGCATATGCATCATATGCGTGATCATGGGGATGATCTTTGAGTCACTAGGCATCCTTCTTCTCGTTGTACCGGTGTTTCTGCCGTCACTCGAGGCGCTCGATGTCGATATGATCTGGTTCGGAATCATCATCATTGTTGTGATTGAACTTGGTCTCATTTCCCCCCCTATTGGGATGAATGTTTTCACTGTGAAGGCGGTCGTCTCTGACGTTCCCTTGATGCGGATATTTGCTGGCGTTTTGCCTTTTATTGCCGCGATGTTGATCGGGTTGATCTTGCTGTTTTTCGTGCCGGAGATTGCGACCTTCATGCCCAATCTGATGCGCTAGCAAAATACATTACAGGCCACCGGCCTGACTGAAAAACCACTCGCTCCTGGCGGGCTTTGAAGAAAAATCTGGAGATCTAAATGGCCAAACTTGGAGAAAATATCATAGCCGAAAGCGGGTTGGCACCGTTTTTCAAAGTTTCAAACGCAGATACCGTCTCAATTGACGCGCCGGATAATCGCAAGGGAGATGCCTTGCGCACTTGGGTACGATCATTGTCTGGGTTTCAAAAAGAAGCGCTAATACGTTCTGCCAAGACAGGCGAAACTTGGCGCTTGGTCTCCGACGAAGGGCCCTACCTTAATGGCTACGATGCAGCACCATGTCCCTTGGCTTTC
>JBCDFK010000210.1:0-4926 GCA_039178065.1 Pseudomonadota bacterium
ATGCTGGTAATTGAAAGCGAAATGGAGCCGATTTGGATATCTGTAAAAAATCCAACCGCAAAACTTTGCACATCCACCCATTGAAAGCCCCAAAGCAGAGCTAAAACCGGTAGGCCAATGATCGCTACGCACGCCATCAATATCATGCCAGCCACAAGACCTATCTGGTCAACCGCTCGTTCAGAGAACTGATACTCATGGGCCAGTCGATTGCCCAAACGCGTTCCGGCAAGTGATCCTTCAGCAGATATTGTGTGCGCTGTCCGGTAGCCCAAATACATGGTCGCGAGAGCTGCGCCTGTAACAACAAGCTGCTGTGCCATAAATCGAGCAAGCCCGATATACCCCATGAGCGCGGCAATGATTAATACGGCACCCAGTGAAAACAGCAGAACTTTGACAGATATTGGCCAAGGCTTGGGTTTTTCATCGGCCAGGCCTGTCACCGCCAAAAATGGTCGCACAAACGCAATCAAGATGAACATCGTACCAACGATGAGCGAAGCAAGTAGGCTTCGCGCAACGGTTATGCGCACCGATGTACCGATGATTTGATTGAGCGCGCCAGTCATAAAATCCCAGCCAGCAACAAGCACCATAACAATAACGAACAACTTCAGCGGGCGTGCGGCGCGACTAGAGATATTGAGCAGGCGCCAATTGGGAATGTTGGGCGCAAACACCGCTTCGGCGAGACGCCAGACCAGGAAAACGACGGCAAATGCATAAAGGAAGGACTTCAAAATCTCGCTGATATCACCGCGTAGGACACCAAGTGAATGGATCAATCCAAAAGCCAGTGCGAGAAAAATCCAACACACAATGGTCGGCAATATTGTGTACCAAAAAGCTGTCGTGAGACGCTCAAAATAGCTCGGTTCAACGGCTTCCGGATCGCGATAAATCCAACTGGAAAAAATGCGTCGCGACCCCCACAAGGTTGCAAGCAAAAGCAAGGTGGTGCCAAATATCGCCGTTAGAACACTCGCTTGTTTGAATCTCCACGTAAAATTCACCCACGATGAAAATCTATTGCGAATATCGCCATATTGGCTTGAAAGATCCTTATAAAGCTCTCCGTCAAACGCATTGGTAATGTCGTATCGACGTGACAAGGCTCCCGTAAAAAGTTCACGCCGCGCTTCGGCCATCTGGTCTAACAGACCTTTTGCGCGAATGGCTTCATCTTCCAGAACGCCCAACAATTGGTTGATCACAGCGCGCTCTGAGCTCAACGCAATGCGCTCGTCTGTTATGATGTCTGGTTCGTCGGGCTCACCATCACCTGGCACTGGGCCAAGTTGATCAATGCGAGTCTTGATTTGACTGAAGCGTGGAGAAAGCTCAACGCCCTTATCAATCAATTGCTGTTCTATTTCATTGGTGCGAATAGCCAACGAAACCAAATCGGAATCGGAATCTTTTGCGTCTTCAATTTTGGCAGCAATTTCATCGACAGCGGCACGCAACTCTTCGACGGCAGCAATTTCGGCATCACCAACCTGTTGCGCCGATGCATTGAAAGCAAACAGACAAAAAATCAACAATATCAATGGACGAATGAAATTCCGCATGTCTCTCATTTAGCACATCGCATCAAGCTGCATAGGATAAGAACAAGCGAACCCACAAACATCGCGCATTACTTAGCCATTAAACAGCACAACCATTGACATAGGTTGACTTCACTGCTCGGTCATCACCCATCGTTTGAAGCAGGAACAATTCCTCGCTCAGGGTCTGTACAGTCTCCGACCTTAACGCCATCGCATCGGTCGCTGCTGCATCAAGTACTATAAAATCAGCCTCGGTGCCCGCTTCCAGCGTACCAATCTTGTCAGCCATACCGATCGCCAATGCATTACCCAATGTCGCCTGGTAAAAAGACCGCAACGGATTGTAACGCGTACCCTGACAATTATGGATCTTATAGCCCTCATCGAGAGTACGCAGCATCGACCATGAAGTACCGCCACCAATATCTGTTGCTATTGCATGGCGCTGGCCTGCCTTTTCGGTCGCTTTCAAGTCAAAGAACCCGCTGCCAAGAAACAAATTGGATGTTGGACAGAAAACCGATACCGCCCCGGTTTCTGCAAGTGCGCCACGCTCTCGATCCGAAAGATGGATGGCATGCCCCATCAGACTTCGATCGGAAAGCAGCCCATACCGCGAATAAACATCCGTATAATCTTTTGCACTTGGGAACAATTCTGAGACAGCTTTTATCTCTGCATGGTTCTCCGAAAGATGCGTCTGCATTAAAGCTTCGGGATATTCCTGAACCAACGCGCCGGCGGCCTCCAGCTGCGCTTCAGTCGAAGTGAGAGCAAAACGTGGTGTAATGGCAACCTCAGCCCGCCCCTTGCCGGTCCAGTGTTCGATGAGGTCCTTGGTGTCATCATAACTCATTTGTGCATTGTCGAGCAGCGCTTCTGGGGCGTTGCGATCCATCATAACCTTGCCTGCTACGATGCGCATAGAACGCCTTTCGGCTTCACCCAATAGTGCATCGCAAGACGCTTTGTGAACCGAACAAAAAGCGACGGCAGTCGTTGTACCATGACGTATTAGCTGATCGAGGAACCGCGCCGCCATGAGCGTCGCAAAATCGGCATCACCGTATTTTTGCTCTTCAATGAAAGTGTAATTATTGAGCCATTCAAGCAGTGAGCCCGCATAGGAGGCAACCACTTGGCTTTGCGGAAAATGTAAATGGCAGTCGACGAACCCTGGCAATATGAGATGCGGTCGATGATCAACATAGTCAATATTTCGGAATTGATCCGGCATTTCTGCCCAGTCTCCCGACCAAACGATCAAACCATTCTTAGCGACCAATCCTGCATCTTCGATGTAGGAAAACGCGCTTTGGTCGCTTTCATCAACGGGCTCCCGGGAGAACCAGAGCAACCTTCCACGAGCAATAACAATCGTATCAATCATGCAACAAGAAAACCCTCAGCCACTTTGACGGCGTGCCCGCCAATTCGAGCTGAGGTTACATTGCCATTTTGGACATCAATTTCAACGGCAATCTGAGATGGGCGACCCATTTCGACGCCTTGGTTGATACTATATCTTGCACATCCATTGTCGCTTCTATCAAACATTTGAAGCGCACCACATAGTGATGCAGCCGCAGAACCTGTGGCCGGATCTTCAGGAATACCATGGTGGGGGCCAAACATACGTGCCTGAATTGCTGAACCATCATGCTCACTTTGCCGGCAATAAATGTAAGGGCAATCAACAATGAGGGGATCAACACCCGGAAATTGGGATAACCAAAGTGCTTCATTGAACGCGACGCGTTTTAAAACACTCACATCGTTGACCGGTATACACAAATAGGCTTTACCGGCATTCCACTGGGTAACGACATGATTATCGAAACCAATATCTCCAACTTCAATACCAAGGGCAGCTGCGGCAGCTTCAACCGACATCATAAGCTCTTCGCGCTTTGGTAAAACAGGCAACTCAAATTGAGCGTGCCCCACAAGGCCGGGCGAATACGAACTCCGAATACGCCCTACTTCTTCCTCTAGAATTAGATCTCTGGCCGCATCGGCATTTTCGCGCTCACAGATAGCAATTGTACCGCCAACTGTAGGATGCCCGGCAAATGGCAGTTCGCCGCGGGGCATAAATATGCGCAGATGTGCTGCGCAATCCTGATGCGATGCGGGCAAAATGAAAACTGTTTCCGACAGATTGAATTCCGTAGCGATTTTTTGCATCGCGTTGGTGTCCAGACCAGCGGTATCAAACACCACTGCCAATGGATTTCCAGCATACGATGTTTCCGTAAAAACGTCATAGACCGCATAAGCCCGTTTACTTGTCAATTTCCACCTACCGCCGTTCTAACTTATCGAAATGATAGCGACACAGTGCTGCAGCATAAGTTGGCATTTCAAGCGGAATATCGTCTGGGTGACAAATTGGTACAAGACACTCAACTTCATCATCACCGCCATTGGCACGATGAAGTTTCCAGTCATTCTCCAATTGCTCATAGCCGATCGGAATGCGCATAGTTTGTGTGATATGAAACGCATTATCGTCCGCTGATGCCAATAATGGCCCTGAAAGCCATTCGTCTTGCATGTCCAGGCCAATCTCTTCCATCAACTCACGACGAATATTTGTTCCGATGTCGAATGCGCCATCAACAATATCGTCACCATCCAGCGCACCGGCGGGAAAGTAGACCCGGCCCGCATTCGCCGTGTGGTCAGCCATCTTTATGGCGAGCAATGATCCATCATCGAAATGAGGAAAGGTGGTACCAGTGATATGCGTTACGCATTGATCACGGCCATGATCTCGCCAGTACAAGAATGTCGAAAAGTCAGTTTTATGTCCGAGCCCATGGATAACCCGATCAACAATTTTCACATCGGTGAAAAGAAAGAAATCGCCATTCCACAATCGATTATTCCGGTGCAGTGAGCCGTTCCAGTAGCGATCAATCTCATCACGCTGACCAACCATAAATGGCAGCGGCTCGTCACTCAAAATCAACTTGGTTTGGTCCAATGGGTAGATCATGATGCAACCTATTACGATGCAGGATCGCTGAAAGCAAAAACGCCGCGAGGATTTTCCAAGCGGCGCTTTTATGAATAAAACGAGTGAGAGCTTTAGTTCTTTTCTTTGTCTACAAGCGCATTGGATTTGATCCAAGGCATCATGCCACGCAATTGCTCACCAGTTGCTTCGATTGGGTGGCTATCGTTCATGCGGCGTGTGCCTTTGAACTTAGCTGCACCTGAATGCCATTCCTGCATCCATTCAGATGTGAATTTGCCAGTTTGAATATCGTGCAATACGCGTTTCATCTCTTCTTTCGTCTCAGAAGTGATAATACGCGGGCCTGTCACATACTCACCCCACTCAGCAGTGTTTGAGATTGAGTAG